>CBFGPY010000239.1:0-5249 GCA_965650755.1 uncultured Chromatiaceae bacterium
AAAACTGTGACATCGACTGTGCTTTTGCTGCGCCGCAGCAAATTTATACCAATGCGCTGCCGGATAATGCTGTTATACAAATTTCCCGCAATTATTTATCGCAGGACTTGTCCGGTGATGTAAAGGGGTTAGTGCTGGACAGCCAATTTTCACCTGTGACGGCAACAGAAACGCGGCGCATCAACCTGACTGAGCAATCCCGGCTGGATGTCAGATACAAGGCCAGCACATTACAACCGATGACGCTGGAGCTGGATTCAGACAGAGTGGGTCCATTGACTCAACCTGGCAACCTGCGGCTTTATCATCACGCGACTGCAGGTATGGCCGATAAAACTGATCTGCACCGGGTCCGCTTATTGGCCGATAAATATGGGGCTATGAACTTTGACTCTGGTTACTGGCAGCTTAGTGCTGCAGGCTTGCTGGAACGCTTCAATTGTCCGGAGCTGGAAAGCTGCTGGGGCTCTCCCCAATACAATAACCTGATTAAATTCAGCAGCTCAGCGGAAACAGACCTGTCATTTGACAGCAGCTTACGTTATTGGAGCTCCGCACTGATCCGTACGCCCGAATATATTGGTTATAAAACCGAAGGTGCCATGTTTATGGACAGGCGGCAAAATCTGATCGCGCCGGAATATTTTGGTTATCCGGTTACGCTGACTTGCCCGGATCAGTTTATGAAGGTCCGTACTAGTATACAAAGCAAGTCGTCTTCGGTAGACGGTTTGCCCGAAACGCGTTGGTATAATTATGTCGATAAACAGTGCAGCAAAGTTCAAATCGATCTCGGGTATGGGCTGGTCGATCCGGCACTGAACGGCACAGTGGAAGCAGAGTTACGCAGCACGAACTTGCTGACGCCCTTCTGGCGCGGGCTGCGGTTGTTCAACCGTTCCGGCGAGGCAGAGATCATCAGCCGTATTCAGAATCAAATGCAGCTTGAACTGGTTGCCGGACAACTGGATGTCAAAGAATTCCGCATCGAGCTGCGGGCGCAGGGTGATAACTGGCAACAACTGTACAGCAGCAACAAAATTGGCCTGCATCAAATCACCATTCCGCAGCGCCAGGGCGATCAGCCCATGGACTTACGGCTGAGTATGTTCCTGCAGGATGGCAGTTTTGTAATTAACACCATTCCGCAGGCATTCCGGTTAGGTGCCAGTGCCGGTGGTGACAATGATGTCGATAGTGATGGAATTTCAAACAGCGATGACAAAGATAATGACAACGACGGCGTGCCAGATGTCAACGACGCCTTTCCATATGATCCTAACCGTGGCGTCGATACCGACAACGATGGCATTGATAACAGCTTAGATCCGGATGATGACAACGACGGTTCTCCGGATGTAGTTGATGCCTTCCCATTAGATGCCAAAGAGTGGCTGGACACTGACAAAGACGGCATCGGCAATAATGCCGACCCGGATGATGACAACGACGGTACGCCTGATGTGAATGATGCCTTCCCGTTGGATCCAAAGGAGACCACAGACACTGACAAAGACGGCATCGGCAATAATGCCGACCCGGATGATGACAACGACGGCACGCCCGATGTCAGCGACGCTTTCCCGTTGGATCCAAAAGAGACCACAGACACCGACAAAGACGGCATCGGCAATAATGCCGACCCGGATGATGACAACGATGGCGTGGCTGACAGCAGTGATAAATATCCGCTGGATGCCAGCCGCAGCAGCGATACTGTGACGCCGAATACCGGCAGCTCAGGTTCTGGTGGCGGTGGCGGGGCCGGTTTAGGTGGGCTGTTGCTCGCATTACCGCTGTTGGCGTGGCGCCGGCGCCGCAGTCAGATAACTGACCAAGCGGCCTGATTTGAACTTAACATGAAATTTGAGCCAATAAAAAAGCGCCTGATGGCGCTTTTTTATTGGCAGAAATAGCTCAACAACTTGAGCTATTTTGTCGAGAGCCGAACCAGATTATCCACAATCACTGCGCTGGCAATACCGACATTTAAACTCTCGGCCTGACCAAAAGCCGGGATCGTAATGCGGCGGTTGATATGGGCGGCGATTGCGTCACTGATACCGTTGGCTTCATTGCCAAGCACGATAAAACCGCCGGGTTTGGTTAAAGCCAGCTGATGCACCGAATCGCCGTCTAAAAAAGCGCCGTACACCGGTTGCTGTGCCTCGCTCAGCACTGGTGCTAAGTCACCGTAATGCAGTTTGACGCGTAAAAACGAGCCTTTGGCACTGGCGATCACTTTGGGATTAAAAGCATCGACGGTATCGGCGGAGCAGAGGATATGGCGGATACCATACCAGTCGGCGATGCGGATAATAGTACCGAGATTGCCGGGGTCATTGACGTTATCCAGCACCAGCGTCCATTCACCGGCGGTTTCGGCAAAAGGGGCATACTGCGGAATAGCCACTACAGCCAAAGCTGCATTGTTACTGGTAAAAGTGCCAACCTGCTCCAGTTCGCTTGCGGAGCAGGGATGGCTCATTTCGGCGGCGTAGGCGGTTTCAGGATAACGGTCAAAAAAATCTGCAGTGCCAAACAAGGCTTTGACCGGCCAGTGCGCGGCTAATACTTCCAGTACTGCTTTTTCGCCTTCGACAAAAAACAGCTGTTCTGCTTTTCGAAACTTCTTTAAATGCAGTGACTTAATCAGTTTTGACCACTTCTGGCTAATCATAAAAAACCTTGTGTATGCACGGGACTTTGATTCCCGGACTATTTATTCATGGAGCTGTTTATTCGCGAAATTGATATTTCAGTTCGCCGCCGACATAAGTCGCCAGAACTTTGGTCTGCCACAGTTGCTCCGGCGCGACTTTCACTATGTCGCGATCGACCAGAATAAAGTCGGCCCACATGCCGGGCGCGAGGCTACCCATCGCCTGGTCCTGGAAAGCACCATAAGCGGCATCGACGGTAAAGCTGCGCAGTGCTTCGACCAGCGTCAGTTTTTGCTCTGGCAGCCAGCCACCAGCCGGCTGATTCTGCTGGTCCTGCCGCGTGACTGCGGCATGAATACCAAAAAACGGATTGGCCAGTTCCACCGGATAATCCGAACCACCAACAATGCGGTTACCGTCATCGACCAGCGAGCGCCAGGCATAAGCGCCGCGCAGCCGCGCCACACCTAAACGATCACCGGCCATGTTTTTATCCGAAGTAGCATGAGTCGGTTGCATCGACGGCAACACATGCAAAGCGGCAAAACGCGGCAAATCTTTTGGCGCGACGATTTGCGCATGTTCTATGCGGTGACGACCAGTCTTACGCTGCGCTTCAGTCTGCAGGCTTTCAAAGCGGTCTAATGCCAGCTGGTTGGCATAATCGCCGATGGCGTGCACGTTGGCCTGAAATCCGGCGTCTATGGTCAGTTTCATCACGGCGGTGAGTTTATCCGGCTGAGTGACTAACAAACCTTTTTCTTTCGGTTTATCGCTGTAGGGCGCCAGCAACGCAGCCCCACGGCTACCAAGCGCACCATCGCCATAAATTTTCACCGAACGCACATCGAGGAAGTCGAGCGGGTCGTCAACCGGGCCGGCTTTTAACCAGGCTTCCAGCGCCGGATCTGTTGCTGACAACATCGGATAGAGCCGCAGCGGTAACTGTTTAGCCTGGCGTAATTGCTGGTAAGTGGCGAGATTCGCTGCATCAATACCGGCGTCATGGGTGCTGGTGATACCCAGCGACAACAGGTGGTTAAATGCCGCGTTTAGCGCACTGACGCGCTCGGCTTCATTGATGGCCGGAATTTGTTTTTCCAGCATCAGCATGGCGTTGTCGATCAGCACGCCGGTGGGTTCGCCGTTAGCGTCGCGCACAATCTGGCCGCCAGGCGGGTCTATGCTGTCTTTGCTGATGCCGGCCAGTTGTAGCGCTTTGCTGTTGGCCCAGCCGGCGTGGCCGTCGACGCGACTGAGCCAGACCGGTTTGTCTTTAATCACTTCATCTAATAAATGTTTGCCGGGGAATTGCTGACTGGGCCATAACACCTGGTTCCAGCCGCGACCTAAAATCCACTGCGCCTGCGGATTGGCTTTGGCAAACGCAGCAGTTTTTGTGACAGCCTGCGCTTCGGAGCTGCTTTCGCGTAAATCGACCTGACTGAGATTCTGACCAAGGCCCAGCACATGACCATGACCGTCAATCAGGCCTGGCAATAAGGTGCGGCCCATGCCGTCGAGTTTGCTGGCTTCAGGAAAGTCTTTGGCAATGCCCTGACCGCGTGCCAGCACTTTGCCGGTGGCGTCGTCAAACACCAGTTCAGAAAACGACAGCAGCTGGCGTTGGTCGTCAAAACCATAACCTTTGATATTGCTGATAAGCACAGGTGCGGCGTGCGCCGACAGGGTGAAACAGCCGGAAATCAACAAGGCCAGCAGGGATTGCCGGCGGGACAGACGAGACATCGCAAACTCCGTGTACGTGGGCTTTTGCGCCTCGCCGGCAGAGCGGGCAAACAGCGCAAAAGACAAACCTGGGTCTGGGCGTCAGCGGCGGTTTTTCTTGGTGCGGCGCGCCCGTTCTTTATCACGCTCCGCTTTTTCTTTGGCTTTGCGGGCTTCCTCTAACTTAGCATTGGTGACTTCTGCTGTCACCATTTCAGGGGTTTCCAGCGTGATAGGGCCAAACAGGCCGGCGCGTAACTCATTGATCAGAATAGCGCCCGCTTTGGTCACGTCGACCACACCACCTTTGGCCATACAACCGCGTTTGGCGCCGATGGCGTCGAGCAATGCCAAATCATTTTCCGGTTTTTCTTTTAACTGATAGCGGCCCAGCACCTGGTCGGCATAATGTTCCAGCAGGTATTCGGCGGCGAACAGCGCGATATCACCATAATCAAATGCGGTTTCTTTAATGGCGCCGGTGATAGCGAGGCGATAACCGCAGCTGGCCGGGCTGAGTTTGGGCCAGAGGAAACCCGGGGTGTCGGTTAAGATCACACCGTTGTCGAGTTTAATCCGTTGCTGTGATTTGGTGACACCGGCTTCGTTGCCGGTTTTGGCGATCACCCGGCCGGCTAAAGTGTTGATTAAGGTCGATTTTCCGACGTTCGGAATACCCATAATCATCGCGCGTGGGCCACGTACGTCGAAGTTGCGGTCTGGTAATAAGGTGGTGCAGAGGTCGAGCAAAGCGCGGATTTGTGCCGGGTCCTGCTGGCTGATTGGAATGGCTTTAACGCCGGCTTCCTGCTCAAAATGCGCCTGCCAGATGGCGGTGACGGCCGGATCGGCCAAATC
>CBFGPY010000240.1:0-5243 GCA_965650755.1 uncultured Chromatiaceae bacterium
TTGTAAATCGATGCCGTCGGCACCGATAAACAGCTGGTCAAAATCGTAGGCCCGCAGCACCTGTTCCGCCAGCTGACCCTGAAAGGATTCAGACTGTGCGTCCCAGCTGCCGCCGGTCATTAATAATTTGGGTTCGTGTTCGAGTTCACGCAGGCTGTTGGCGATGTACAGAGAGTTGGTCATCACCACCAGGCCTTGTTTGGCGGAAAGCTCCGGCAGCAAAGCTGCGGTGGTGCTGCCGCTGTCGAGAATGATGCGGTAGTGGTCTTTAATCAGTGCTGCAGCCGCTTTGGCCAGCGCCTGTTTACGCGCCGAAATTGTCGAAGGACCGGCTTCGCTAATCAGTTCATGCGGTAGCTGCACAGCGCCACCATAACGGCGCAATAACAGACCGTTGTCTTCCAGCGCAGTTAAATCTTTGCGAATGGTCACTTCTGAAGTTTCAAACCGCAGCGCCAGGTCGTCGACACTGACTTCACCCTGTTCGGCCAGCAGGTCAAGGATGCCACGACGTCTTTGTTGGGTATTGCGTTTATTCATCAGGCTGTGGGCGCTTAAATTTCGGTTTAAGTTTCGATTCGAAAGATATTCTATCTATTCGAAATATTATTGCAAGCATTTCACTGCTGCACAGCGCCAGCGACTTGGTTAATCCGGCCGGCGTTGTAAAGGTAACAATATCCGGTAACTCAGACCCTGACCAGCCTCACTACGCACCTGAATACTGCCATTTAATTCAACAGTCACCAGATTGTAGACAATATGACTGCCGAGGCCGCTGAAACCCGCATGACGCTTAGTCGTGAAAAAGGGTTCAAACAAGCGTGATAACAGTTCAGCCGGCATGCCCTGACCATTATCCTGATATTGGATCAACACCTGATTGCCTTGTTGGGCCAGGCTCAAACAGATTTGGCGATCCGTCTGCTGCGGTAAAAATGCATGCTGTAATGAATTCATCAGCAAATGTTCCAACAACCGCGCCAGAATGCCGGCATCGGCATGCAGTACCAGGCCTGGCTCGGCGTCAAAGCTGACCACACAGCCGGCTTTACTGATTTCCGGTGCCAAAGCCTGTAACACCTCGGCAAAGTAACTGCTGAGTTCGACATCCCTTACACTGATGGCTGAACGGTCGACCGCGACCTGCTTAAAGCTTTGTACCAGCGCAGCGACCCGTTGTGTGTTATCCGCCAGCATCTGGCAAGTGGCAGTAGCAGTCTCCAGATACTCATTAAAAACACCGGCGGTCAGGCGTTTATTGCGCTGAATATCTGTCAGCTCTGCCAGTTCATGTTGTAAATGACTGGCAGCGGTGACACAAATACCCAATGGCGTATTGATTTCATGCGCTACCCCGGCAACCAGACCACCCAAGGATGCCATTTTTTCCTGCATCACCAGTTGCTCACGGGTTTGCTGCAGCCGCTGCACCACATTGGCGTTAGCAACAGCAATAGCGATGGTACTGCATAATGTGCGTAACAAGTCGATTTGCTCCGCCTGAAAGGCCTGTTGCTGCGGGCTTTGTACCGTCAGACAACCAATCTGCTCACCTTTGACACTCAAGGGGAAATACAACACTGATTGCATTGGCTCACCGACCAACGGTGTTGGCAACTCTTTCAAATATAACAAAAAGTCTTGCCGGCTTTGGGTCTGGATCTCGCGCTGCTGGGCAAAACAAACCGCAGCCAGATTGGTTTGCCCCTGCAGCACCAGTTCAAATGGGGGCATCAGCTGGCCATTCTCCAGCCAATGACTGAACTCCAGCACTTGCTGTTCACTTTTGTAGATACCAATCGCCAGTACATGCACATCCATCAGGTCATTCAGACTGCGATGTACCAACCACAGAATTTCCTGCAAATCCAGCGACGCCGTGATCTGACGCGCCACGGTCTGCAACAACGACAAATCGCGATAGGAATTACTCAGCGCCTGATGCTGGGTTTTTAGCTCGCTGGTGCGGCTGTCCACCACTTTTTCCAGCCAGATCCGGGTTTTGCGCTCGTGGCGCAGCCGGTATTGCATGACAAACCAAATCAAGCTGAATGTGAGCGCAATCACCAGCGTTTTAAACCACCAGGTCAGCCACCATGGCGGCAAAATCTGCAGGGACAGCTGACTTGGCTGTTGCCCCTGCCAGCTCTGCCCCGGCGCTCTGGCCATCACTTCAAACTGATAGCGGCCTGGTGCCAGCCTTGTGTAAGTCGCCACCGGATTGGCCGCATCGGTTTCAATCCAATCACGGTCAAAACCCTGCAGCCGATAGCGATATTGCATCGACTGCGGGTCCACCAGGTTCAGCGCAGAAAAATGCAGACTGAACATATCCTGTTCATATTGCAGCTGGATCTGTTCGGCAAAACCGGGGGACTTCTTCAGTTGCAGCTGTGGATCACCGACCTTGACCGAACGGTTAAACAAGCTAAAACCGGTCAGACGGACCGGAAAAGTCTGCTCAGGTATTTGTAACAGCGTCGACGGATAAATATCCAGGCCCTGACTACCGCCGCGGTACTGGCGTTGCTGCTGATCAATAAACCAGGCGCCTATCCAGGTGGTGGCCTGAAATCCATGCATTTCCCCATATTGCACCAGCCCACCGGACTGTAACTTATTACGGTACAGCAGTAAGAATTGATTGGCATCTTCCAGGTATTTATCCTGATCGGCCGGATTCAGGTAAGCTTTGAAGCCTTCCACCCGGTCGGGATGTTGAGGATCAAATAGCACCCGGTGATTAATGTTCCCGGCCCGTAACCACAACTGCCCGCCTTCCGGATAGATTAGCTGAATGCCGTCAAACCGCAGTCCCGAACCGTCCGACGCCTGCCAGTTTTGCAACTGTCCGCTGATTTTATCGAGCCGTACCAGCCCTTGATCCGCCAGCCCAATCCATAAGGCATCTTGCTGATCTGTCGCCAGGATAGAAATCACCGCGTTATCCAGCCGCACACCAGGCCGCACTTGCTGATGAAATTGCCGGACCTGCCCCTGCTCTAATAAATACAGGCCCTCGCCGCGGGTGCCTATCCACAGCCGCTGCTGGCTGTCCAGATGCAGATTGCCAATGTGCGGTTGCCGCCCCTCGCCCAGCGGCAGTAATTGCCAGTGGCCGCTGTTTGGTTCCAGCGTTAATAAGCCATTGTCAGTACCGACGTACAGCAGTCCGCTGCGGAGCTGTACCACTTGCCTGACCAGCGTCGGTTGTTTGGCCAGCCCCGGCAACACCGGCAGTGGCCAGCGTTTCACTAAAAAGCGGGTTAAATCCAGCTCAGCAACTCCGGCATCCCGGTTTGCCAGCCAGACATGCTGCTCGTCCTGGTACCAAATGCCAAAAACATCGCCATGCCCTAATAAACCGGTATCCCCCGGGCCTAACGGAATGTTGCGCACCTGCTGAGCCTGTGCTGATAAACCAAAGACCCCGACCGGAGTCTTCAGCCACAGTGTCCGCTGTTTATCAAACAATAAGCCGGTCAGATTATTGCTGGCCAGCTGGTAGCTGACTAACGGATTGGCTTTAAATAACTGCCAAGTTGCATTCGCTTTAGCCTGATACCAAAGCCCTTTGTCGTAGCTGCTGAGCCAGCGCCCGCCATCGCTGTCAAATACAATATCCGTCAGCAGTCCCTGCGCTAAGGCTGACGGTTGGCCCCGTTCAGCCTGCAACACGCCACTGGCGCTGTCGAAACGATACAAACCACCGCCATAGCTGGTCAGCCAAATCTGATTTTGTTGATCCGCTTTAATTGCCGTCACGGCGGCACTGGATAACTCAGAATTGCGGGTGCTAAACAGTTGCTTGTGCCCCTGTTGCGGGTGCCAGCGGATAGCACCGCCTTGGGGAATCTGGCGGTTACGCAGTGGCGCATTGCCGGTTCCTATCCATAAGTACCCACTGCTATCGCGAAACAAAGTATTGATAAACAAAGAATCAAGCGTATTGACCGGTAATGGGAGCAGCACATTTTCCAGGCGGGCTTCCTTCGGCTCCCAACGCAGCAGCCCACCGCCATAAGTGCCAACCCACAACTCACCGGAGTCATCCTGATATAACACCGAGATTTCAACCTGCTGTTGCTCGCCCTGCAACGCTGGTAAAGCAACCCGGCTGAACTGCTCTGTTGCCGGATTAAAACGGTTCAGGCCACCATAACGGGTGCCAATCCAGATGATGCCTTGCCGGTCAACCAGCAAACTCGACACCCAGTCCGCTGACAATGCATTTGGATCAGCCGGATCAGCTTGCCAGGCTTTGACTTGCAGACCGTCAAACCGATACAGGCCATGTTGAGTGCCTATCCAGAGGAAACCTTGTTGATCCTGCACAAGTGCAGTGGATTGGGCTAGTTTTGGCGTCACGCGGGTCAGGTTGAGAAAACGACTATAGACTTCTGCATGGGTTGGCGCCGGCGCTGATTGCAACGGCTGGGTCCGCGCCAGAAAAGGAAAAAGACACAACAAAATCAGGCAGTAAATCCGCCAGTTCAGCATCTGTATCTACCTGATAGGAAAGCGACTCAGTCCAGTATTAATGCTTTTTCCAGCCTGTGCAATCAAAGTTGATGCTGACTTTGGCTATGCAGTGGCTTGTCCTGCTGCAACACCGGCTCAGTGGATAGTCAGGACAAATACCAACATCAGCAGCAGCCAGCCACCTGCCAATATCAAACTGCGATTATCCAAACGGCGGAACAGCCACCAGTCAAGGCCTGACAATAATAGCGATGGCCAGATGATCCATAAGCTTAAACCCAGCATTCGCCGTCTCCATCGTTGAATTGCTGAGACTAAAATAATTTAAATGAGAATTATTTGCAATTAGAAAAAGACTGGGTTATGGTAAGCATCGTCAGGATGACACACCGATACTTGCCCGGTGCATGGAGGGATCCACTCCACGGTAGTCCCAGTCGTTGATTGGGTGTTTGCTGTTCTGCAGTGACTTTGCGGGGGACGTTTGCGCCGTCCCCCGTTTTTTTATTCGTTGCCATCCATGGCGCTCACCCGTTGGGCCAACGCGAGGCGTTGTTAAAAACTGCTCCTGCAGTTTTTTATGTCCAGGGAGGGACGGTACGGTGAATCAGGTCTTTCAACATGCCAACAATTTGGCATGTTGCCTGATGAACGCCAGTCACTCTGCGACTGGACTACGAAAATGCAGGTACTTGGTACCCAGAGCTTTTCGGCGATTCGCTGCCATCCATGGCGCTCACCCTTTAGCTCGACGCTGA
>CBFGPY010000241.1:0-5241 GCA_965650755.1 uncultured Chromatiaceae bacterium
GTATGGTGCAGTTAAGCCCGGACAACAAATCCAAAGGCTGGGACTGGACGTCGGGTTATCACTATTCTGACAGCGAACTACTGGGTTTTAGCCATACGCATTTATCCGGCACAGGTGTCGGCGATTTGCTGGATATTTTAGTGCTGCCATTTCACGGTGATTATGCCGCCAGCTTAAAAAGCCCGGCCGGCCGCCCGGTTGCAAGCTACAGCCACGCTGATGAGCAGGCACAGCCTGGCTATTATGCGGTCCAGTTGAAAGATCAGGGCATCAGTGCCGAACTAACCGCCACTGAGCGGGTTGGTCTGCATCGTTATCAGTTCAGCAAAGCCAATGACGCGCAGCTGCTGCTGGATTTAGGCTATGCGCAAAATTACGACAAAGCCGTGGTCGGTTTTATCCGCCAGGTCGATGCACAGACGCTGGTCGGTTATCGCATCTCGACTGGCTGGGCCAAATTACAGCCGTTGTATTTTGTCGCGCGTTTTAACCAGCCGTTTCAGGCCACCCTTTATCAGGACGGCGTGGCGGTAAAAGGCACTTTGCTGCAAACCGAAAAAGCTGCGGCAGTGCTTAATTTCGGTGATTTACGACAAAAACCGCTGGAAATGGCGGTGGCGCTGTCTTACGTCAGTATCGAAGGCGCGCAGAAAAACCTCGCCGCGGAACTGCCGGTGCTGGATTTTGCCAGCGTCAAACAACAAGCCGCTGTCAAATGGCAGGCGCAGCTGGGGCGCTTTCAGGTCGATGCCGGCAATGACTCAACAGCCGACACCAATAAAACCAAGTTTTATACCGCGCTGTATCACAGCTATTTAGCGCCGCAGTTATTCAGTGATGTTGATGGCCTTTATTTTGGTGCTGACGGCGCTGTTCATGCCGGCCAACACAAAGCGCCGCGTTATACGCTGTTTTCGCTGTGGGATACTTTCCGTGGCCTGCATCCGCTTTTGACCATCACAGATCCGGGCCGTGTCGATGGCATGATGCATTCGTTGTACGGGTTTTATCAGGAACAAGGTCTGCTGCCGACCTGGGATTTAATGTCGAATGAAACCGACGTGATGATTGGTTATCACGCCGTGCCGGTGCTGGCCGACGCTTATTTTAAGGGCCTGACTACGTTAAGCGCGCGGCAGCTGCTGGACGCATCTTTAGCCTCAGCGCGCCAGTCGCGCTTTGGTATCGATTTATTTGGCAAATATGGTTATGTACCGTCCGATTTGGACGTCGAAGCCGTGTCAAAAACGCTGGAATACGCCTTTGACGACCATGCCATCGCGCGTTTAGCCACAGCCGCCGGTGATGCAAACACTGCTGCAGAGTTCAGCCAAAGAGCCGCAGCCTGGCAGCAACTCTTTGATAAATCCACTGGTTTTATGCGTGGCAAAACCGCCAAAGGTGAATGGGTCAGCCCCTTTAACCCGATTTATGTCGCGCACCGCACCACGGACTACACCGAAGCCAACGCCTGGCAGTACAGCTTTTTTGTGCCGCATCAGGTCGATGCGATGATGCAGCAGTACGGTGGCAAACAGGCTTTTGTCGCAAGGCTGGACGAGATGTTTGAGATGAGCTCGCACATGGACGGTGATGTGTCGCCGGACATCACTGGCCTGATAGGCCAGTACGCCCACGGCAATGAGCCGGTGCATCATGTGCCTTATCTGTACGCCTTAGCCGGCGCGCCGGCCAAAGGCGAAGCACGCATCCGCCATATTCGCGACACTATGTACCACGCCAAACCGGATGGCCTCGCCGGTAACGACGATTTGGGCCAGATGTCGGCCTGGTATGTGTTGAGTAGTTTGGGTTTTTATCCGGTCAATCCGGTGGATGCCGGTTATGTGCGCGGCACACCACAATTTCAGGCTGTCACCTTACAGCTGGATAATGGCAACAAGCTGCGCATTCTGGCCAAAGGCGACCGGGTGAAGCCAGTGAAGCGCTGGACTTTAAACGGGGTTGAACTGCCGATCAGCGTCGATTATCGTCAGCTGATGCAGGGTGGTGACTTAGTGTTTGAGTTTTGACATAAGAGGTGGCGGATGAAGCAGGGACGTTCAGGCAGTTTTTTTACCATGCTGGTGTTGCTATTGGCAGCGTCGGCGGCCATTGCCGAACCAGTTAAAGCCGTCAGCTGGAATATCCGCCTCGACACACCCAACGACGCCGAGCTCGCCTGGCCGCATCGCGCCGGCAAAGTCATTCAGCAGCTGCAGCAACAACAGCCGGATATCTTTGGCTTGCAGGAAGTGATGTTGCATCAATTGGTGCGGATTGAAAGCGCGATGCCGGGTTATCAACGCATTGGCGTTGGTCGCGACGATGGCAAAAACGCCGGCGAATTCAGCCCTTTATTTATCCGTAGCAGCCGTTTTGTCATCAAAGACAGCGGCACTTTTTGGTTTCACCCCAGTTGGTCGCCTGATGTGCCGACGCAACAGGGCCCAGAACAAACCGGCCCTCGATTAATCGGCAAACCAGGCTGGGACGCCGCTTTACCCCGTATTTGCAGCTGGGCCTTGTTACAGGATAAACAGAGCGGCAAACAACTTCGGGTATTAAACCTGCACCTGGACCATCAGGGCGCAGAGGCCAGACGCGAATCGGTGCAGCTAATCGCCGCAAAAATCCGCCACTGGCAACAAAGATCGGCAGCGCCTGTGGTGGTGATGGGTGATTTTAACCCGTCTGCCGGCGATGGCTTGCTGACACAAATCGAAACCTCATTGCCGCAATATCAGGACGCACTTGCGCTCACAACTAAACCACAAGGCCCCAGCTACAGCTTTATCCCCTGGCGCGGCACAGAAGATGACGCAGTGCGGCTTGATTTTATGCTGCTACGCAAAGACCAATTCAAAGTACCAGCCGCCGGCATCCTCGCCGACGGCCCACCAACGCAATATTCCGACCACCTGGCGTTGTGGGCTGAGCTTGAGTTATAAGGCGCAGCTGCGGCTTGACTGAGTCTGCATTTCTTAACGGCTCATCGCAGATCTGACTGTGCAGTTGTACTCGAAAAGCCTGTTTATCGTGGCAAAGTCAACACCGGCACCCCTGCGTTCGCCCGTTCGCGCTTCCCGCACTCACTCTTGATCGCTCACTCCGCGGCTGCCGCTGCTGGCTTTGTTGGAGTTTGGGATTGCAGCAGTTGATATCAGGCGCTATCGGAAAAACGAATCTCTGCGTTGCCTTATTTGCTGTCATTCGTTTTTCGTGAACCCAACGCATTGCCAAAGGCTTTACATCAGCCTCGACTGATGCGCCAGGGACACCCATGCTTCAACTTGCTCACAAGTCGCCAGTGGCCCGAGTTCAAACATGCGCGGGTGCAATTCTTCCGGCATCTGCTGATGACCCCGCAGAGTTTTCGACAGACACAAATGACCCTCACTGAACAGCTACTGCAACAAGCGCAGACTAAAACTTTCCAGCGCAGCGAAAGTCTGCGCGGCGCTGTTTCTCTGTAAATGCAACCGAAAGCGAATCAAAGAAAAACATTTTGTAACTTTTATTTAGTTTCGAATTGACGAGTGATATACGTGCATGTATGTTAATTTAATGAAATTTATGAGAGTAAAGACTATGCCTAAAAAGTTTTATTATTATGTTTTAGTAGCGCCTATAGTTACATATTTGTTATATATATATTGCGTAGAGCCGGTAAATACACCAAAAACCGAAATGGAGACCGTAAAGACGATACCAATCGCCGACGAAAAACCGAACGTAGCTCCAGTCAAACAGCTAGAGAAGGCGATTTCTAGAACCCCTGAAACGAAAGAATACGAAACGCAAGAACTACCTAAACCCGAAGATATTTTCATAATGGACGGGAAATAGTTGGTGCTGAAACTCGACAATATGAATCGGCTAAACGATGTAAGTCGCATCGATACTTTTGCCAAACAGCTCCGTGCTGAAAACCGATCTGAAGATTCGTTGGCAGAGGAACGTCGATTAACCGAATTCTTGCAGAGCAAAATTCAGACATTTCGGCGATCTGGGTTAAGCCGGATCGATTGCGGGGAATACTTCTGCCTGTTTGTGGCGCCAGTCAGCAGAAAAAATGAGCTCTTTGACGAGTATATGAGTTCTGGGGAAAGAAATAATTTTGGCTCTGGTGGGTATTATAATTTTGAAAGTAATGGTGAGAAATACAACAGTATAGTAATAAGTTTAAAAGAGGATACTTCCTTAGCTATTCCAGACCGAGCTTTGAAGAAATGAAACCGATCGCTTCTATCATTATTGCGTGTAGAAATGAATCATGGAAGTTGGCAAAAACACTATCGAGCATTCGTTCAACTGTCACTGGTTACATAGAAGTAATAGTCATCAATGATGCATCAGATGACAGTTATGACTATGAATCATGCTGCGCAAAGTATAGTGCAAAAATAAGTGTAAATAAAATTCAGATGGGGGTTGCGCAATCCAGAATGATTGGAGCAAAAATATCAACATCTGATATTTTAATATTTATAGATGCACACATGAAATTCCCTAAAACTGATTGGCTAGACAAAATAATAAATCAGATTGCAGCCGAGCCAAGAGCATTATATTGCACAGCAACATACGCATTGAACACAAACTGGACCAGAGATAATGGACATATGCTGGGTTACGGTGCAAAATTTGTCTTTTTTTCCGACATTGCCACCCCGCATTTAAACTATGAATGGATTGTTTCGCCCACCACTGCCGTAATGAATATTCCATGCGTGATGGGTGCTTGTTATGCAATCGAAAAAAAATACTTCGAATACATTGATGGATTTAATGGACTACAAAATTGGGGCGGTGATGAACAAATGTTAAGTCTGAAAATATTTCTTGAAGGTGGACAATGCTACTGCCTTACAGATATAGAAATTGGACATTTATTTCAGGAAAAACCACAAAAAAACCGAGACATCTGCAACACAATATTCAATTGCTATGCAATCACTTACGTCACTCTCCCGGTGGCATTTCACAGAAATATGTTGATTAGCTTAAGAAGCCATCAATATGTCAGAGAAATTATGGCCATGATTAATTTAAACAGGGAAACACTTATGGAGGCACGAAAAAGAATAACCAACATAATTAAAAATAGAAGCTACGAAGATTTTATTAATTTCAATTTTAAAATGTGAGAAAAATAAGATGCAAAATCTAAAAAAGGAAATAGCTGGAGCTGCAGCTCTTATTTCGGCTTTAGTAGCTGCCACCGCTACAGCACAGGAA
>CBFGPY010000242.1:0-5237 GCA_965650755.1 uncultured Chromatiaceae bacterium
CCAGGGCGTTTTTACTTAAGCCTTACAGTGGCAAAACCCACCAGCTGCGCGTCGCGCTAAAGTCTCAGGGTGCAGCCATAGCGGGTGATACGCTGTATCAGGGCGCACCGGCAGATCGGGTGTATTTGCATGCTTATGCGCTGCGTTTTGACTGGTTGGGCGAGACTTATCAATTTGTGTGTCCGCCGACCCAGGGAGATTTTTTTACCGCGCCGGCGCTATCAGAAAAAATAGCTAATGACTGGGTTAGCCCCTGGACTCTGGCATTTCCGCAGTTAAAACCGCAAGCACCGGCGCAACAAGACCAGACTGCTTTTGTTGTCAAGCCGGGCGCTGAAGAGATTTACGATGTCTGATTATCAATTAAGATTTGCCGGTATTGGCCGGTTGTACGGAACTACGGCACTACAGGCCTTTGCCAACGCCCATGTTTGTGTGGTTGGTATTGGCGGTGTCGGCAGCTGGGTCGCCGAAGCGCTGGCCCGTTCCGGCATTGGTACTTTGACGCTGATTGATTTGGATGATGTCTGTATCAGTAATACCAACCGGCAAATTCATGCGTTAAAAAGTACCGTCGGTCAGGACAAAGTGACGGTGATGGCGGCACGTATTCGTGACATTAACCCGGATTGTGTGGTGCACCAGATTGAAGACTTTGTCGGCTCAGATAATTTATTTGAACTGATGCGGCCTGAATTTAGTTATGTGGTTGATTGTATTGATTCGATTAAAGCCAAAACTAGTCTTATCGCGCACTGTAAACGCAATAAAATTCCGTTGGTGACCATTGGCGGCGCCGGTGGCCAGCTGGACCCGACACAGGTGCAACTGACTGATTTAAGTCAGACCATCAACGACCCGTTACTGGCTAAAGTGCGCAGTAACTTGCGTCGCGACTATAACTACAGCCGCACGCCCAAACGTAAATTTGGCATTGATGCGGTATATTCGATGGAACAACTGCGTTATCCCAAGCCTGATGGCACTGTGTGCCAGGCGAAACAGGCCAGTGATGGCGCGATGCGGCTGGATTGTAGTGGTGGTTTTGGCGCTGTGACTGTGGTCACCGGCACTTTTGCATTTGTCGCCGCTGGCCGGGTGCTGAAAAAATTGGCCGATCTGGCACAGAAGACGCAGCAACAAGCCGACACGCAGCCGGCTGCCGGCTCATAATACTTGTTGCAGCCGTCTGATGACGGCCGCGACACCATTGTTACGCGATGGTGACAAGCCCTGTGCCAGGCCCAGTTGCTGGTAGAGATGGTCAAAATCAACAGCCTGTAATTGCTGCTGCGATAATCCATTCAGTTGACCCAATAGCGTTGCTATCACACCTTTGATGATCCGCGCCTCGCTGTCAAAGCCCCAATAATGCCGGCCGTCTTGCTGCTGATGACACAGCCAGGCGGCGGATTCACAGCCAGCAACCAGCAATTCATCGCGATGTAGCGCGTCCGGCAGTGGCGGCAGTGCTTTGCCGAGCTGCATCAACAAGCGATATTTCTGTTGCCAGTCACGGCTTTGGCAAATCTCGGCATAGACGCCGGCCTGACTTTGGATAAATTCAATTTGCGTCTGCATCAGAAGAGTTCCACGGCTTGGCTGAGCGCTGCGAGCGCCAAGTCGATCTCAGTTTCAGTGTTATATGGTGCGATCGACAGACGCACCGCGCCGGTTTGCTGCAGCGCGGCAAACAGTGGCATGGCACAGTGCGTACCGGCGCGTACCGCGATTTTTTGCTGGTCGAGCAAAGTGGCAAGGTCGGCCGGATGTTCGCCAGGCAGAATCAGACTGACAATGCCGGCGTTGTTCTCAAGGCCGGACAACAACTGAAGGCCGGGAATTTGCCGGCAGCCGAGATATAAACGTTGGAGCAGTTGCTGTTTGTGCTGTTGCAGGGTTTTTAAATCAAAACGCTGTAAAAACTCCACAGCGGCCGCAAGGCCTAAAGCACCGGCGATATTTGGCGTGCCGGCTTCTAAGCGATATGGCAGGTCATTCAGTTCTGTGCCGCTGAATCTGACTTTTTTAATCATTTCACCGCCGTATAGCAGCGGGCGCAGCAGTTCGAGCGCGGCCGTTTTGCCATATAAAGCGCCAATACCGGTTGGGCCATAGAGTTTGTGGCCAGAAAACAGGTAAAAGTCGCAGTCGACTGCTGCCAGATCAACAGGGCCCATACTAACGCCCTGAGCGCCGTCGACAATGGTCAAGGCGCCGGCGGCTTTTGCCGCTGCCACCATGGGTTGAATCGGCTGAATATGGCCAAGGCCATTACTGACATGGCTGAGACTGACCACTTTTGGCTTTTTCGCCAGCAGCTGATGAAAAACCGCAAGATCAAGCCGGTGCTCTGCATCAAGCGGTACGACGTCGATAAACACGCCAAAACGCTCACAGTGAAATTGCCAGGGCACTATATTGGCGTGATGTTCCAGCGCGCTGAGCAGGATGCGATCGCCAGGCTGCAGCACAGTGCCCATCAGGCCAAAAGCCAGTTGATTGAGGCCCGCTGTAGTACCGGAGGTCCAAATCAGCTGGCTGTCTGTAGCTGGGTTGAGGAATTGATGCACTGTGGTGCGCGCTTGCTCAAAAGCACTGGTGGCCTGCTGCGCCAGCCCGTGCGCCGCACGGTGCACGTTGCTGTTTTCCTGCTGATAAAACGCCAGTTCCCGGGCGATCACCGGCTGCGGCTTATGCGTGGTGGCGGCATTGTCCAGATAAATCCAATCCGGATGCGCGGCAAAAAACGGGAATTGGGCGCGAAAATCAGCAGCAGTTAACATCCGAAGCACCATATAGTCTGAACCATAGCGCCAGTATCAGCGCTGGCGCGGGATTTTGCCCTGTTTTATCAAGAGCATCAATTCACGCAATAAAAAAAGCGCCGGTTGGCGCTCTTTTGCAGTGAACAAGCTCGGCTGTATTAAGAGCGCAGGGCTTTTTTCACATAGTCACGTTGGGTGTAGCCAGTGTACAGCTGACGCGGACGGCCGATTTTGTGGCCTTTGTCGGACAGCATTTCGTCCCAGTGTGAGATCCAGCCGACGGTGCGTGACATGGCGAAAATCACTGTGAACATGCTGGTTGGAATGCCGATGGCTTTCAGGATAATGCCTGAGTAGAAATCGACGTTCGGGTACAGTTTCTTCTCGATGAAGTACGGGTCTGACAGCGCGATACGTTCCAGTTCCATCGCCACATCCAGCAGTGGGTCTTTGATATTCAGCTCTTTTAACACTTCATGGCAGGTTTCACGCATTACTTTGGCGCGTGGGTCAAAGTTTTTATAGACGCGGTGACCAAAGCCCATCAGGCGGAAAGAGTCGTTTTTGTCTTTGGCGCGGGCGACGAATTCAGGAATACGTTCAACCGAACCGATTTCCTGCAGCATGACCAGGCAAGCTTCGTTCGCGCCACCGTGTGCCGGGCCCCATAATGAAGCGATACCGGCCGCAATACAGGCATAAGGGTTGGCACCAGAAGAGCCGGCCAGACGTACTGTTGAAGTCGAAGCGTTTTGTTCATGGTCCGCGTGCAGCATAAAAATGCGGTCCATGGCTTTGGCGACAATTGGGCTGACTTTGTATTCTTCGGCTGGCACAGAGAACATCATGTGCAGGAAGTTTTCGGCATAGCTCAGTTCGTTGCGTGGGTATACGAATGGCTGGCCGATGGTGTATTTGTAAGCCATTGCTGCGATGGTTGGCAGCTTGGCGATCAGGCGGTGCGCAGAGCGTTTACGCTGCTCCGGGTCGTTGACGTTCAGATCTGAGTGATAGAAAGACGACATAGCGCCAACCACACCACACAGCATTGCCATTGGGTGGGCATCAACACGGAAACCCTGGAAGAACGACGCCAGTTTTTCATGCACCATGGTGTGACGGGTGATGACATGGCGGAAATGTTTGTACTGTTCTGCTGAAGGCAATTCACCTTCGAGCAGCAGGTAACAGGTTTCTAAGTAGTCAGATTCAACGGCCAGTTGCTCAATCGGGTAGCCGCGGTGCAGCAATACGCCATTGTCGCCGTCGATATAAGTGATTTTTGATTCACAAGAGCCTGTCGACATAAAACCGGGGTCAAATGTGAAATAACCTTGTTGACCCAAAGCACGCACGTCGATCACATCAGTTCCCGCAGTGCCGGCGTAGATAGGCAACTCAAACGGCGCCAGACCTTCGATGTGCACGACAGCTTTTTTATCGGCCATTGGATTTCTCCTGTGTTGTTATTGATTTAAATCTGCTGCGAATTCTTATTCTACCCGTAATCAGGGCACCAAAGTCAATTTTAATGCGCTGCTGATTAATAAGTATTCGACTCTAGTCGTATTGTGTTCATTGTGCGAACCGCTAATGTAGTGGCCGCAGAAATTATCCAACGAAATTAAACATAAATTGTAATCCGGGGTTGTGAAATATATACTGTCGCGGGTTCGAAATCAGTTCACCGATAGATAGAAAATAAAAGGGCTGAACCACTTTGTGCTAAGGCCTGTATATCCGTTGGGTGTTGACTGTTTATGCAGCAACGATAATGACAACAAAGCCCGCAAAGGGCGTTCATGGGCAAGAAACTGTGAAAAAGCAAAGACCTGTAAATCTCGATCTAACCACTATATCCATGCCTCCTACGGCAAAAGCCTCCATCCTGCATCGTGTCACTGGCGTTGCCATGTTCTTCGCACTGGTGTTTGTGATTTGGGCCTGGGCCGTTTCTTTATCTTCACCAGAAGGTTTTGCCACTGTGAAAGACGTGATGACTTCATTCATCGCTAAGTTCATTGCCTGGGGCACCCTGACAGTGTTGTCTTACCATATCATTGGCGGTATCCGTCACCTGATCATGGATATGGGCCACTGGGAAGAATTAGAGTCTGGTAACGCCAGTGCCAAAGCCGCTATCGGTCTGTGGCTGGTTGTTGCTGTATTAGCTGGAGTCTGGTTATGGTTCTGAATCAAGCATCTTTAAAACGCGACGGTGTGCAGGATTATGTGTCTCTGCGCGCAACAGCGATTATCCTGACGTTATACACGTTTTTCATTCTTGGCTTTTTCCTCTGCACGCCTGAAGTGACTTACGATGTCTGGAAAGCATTATTTTCCAATCTGTTAGTGAAGGCCTTTACCTTATTGGCGCTGGTTTGTATCGCTGTTCACACCAAAATTGGTCTGTGGCAGGTGCTGACTGATTATGTCAAATGCGCCCGCACTCGTGCCATTCTGCAATTC
>CBFGPY010000243.1:0-5236 GCA_965650755.1 uncultured Chromatiaceae bacterium
CCTGCTCTTCTGTCAGTAAGGCATTCAGATAACTGCGCATCACCTTGCGGCTGGCGAACAGATCACTCATGCGCAGACTCCTGATTTAACTGGAGTAAATAAGTCAACAAAGTATTATAAGCAAATACACCGCGGGATTTTGGCGCATACACAGGTGGCGGTGTTTGTGCCAGACTGGCATCACGCATTTTGGTGTCAATCGGTATCACTGCTGACCAGACTAAGTCGCCATACTTTGCTTTCAGCTCTTTATAGGCTTCCAGTGACGCTTTGGTTCTTTTGTCATACATAGTCGGCACGATGGTAAAATCATAGGCCGGCTGTGATGGTGACTGCATCAGCTGCATAGTGGCCAACATCCGGTCCAGGCCTTTTAACGCCAGGAATTCAGTTTGGACCGGAATCAAAATCCGGTTACAGGCCGCCATCGCATTGACCATCAGCACTCCGATTACCGGTGGACAGTCTATCAGCACATAATCATATTCATCTGCAATCTTTGCCAGCGCTTTTTTCAGAATAAGCCCCATCCCGCCTTTGTCGCCCAGAGAGCGGTCGAGCGTGGCCAACGCCATTGATGACGGCAAAATATCCAGATTATCGACACCGCTTGGACATAACGACTGCAGAATCTCTTCTTTCGTAATATCTTTACCGCGGATGAAAATGTCGTAAACGCTGTTTTCCAGCTCTTCTGCATCAATCCCGAAATAGTAAGTCAATGACGCATGCGGATCGGTATCGATCAGTAACACCCGGCTTCCACGGCCAGCCAATAAGGCGCCTAATGTCACAGTCGACGTAGTTTTCCCGACGCCGCCCTTCTGATTCGCTATAGTCCAGACTACCAATTCAATTATCCCGCTTCTGCTGCACCGGTGCAGTTTTATCTGCCGCCGATGTAATTTTAATACCACCGTGTGGCAATCGAATCACTTTAATAGTACCGTCCGCCGACACTTCAACATCTTCCGGCGTCTGTGCTTGCACCTGTTCGCCTGAACGCTCCGTTGTCTGAGCACCTTTTGGTGCCTGCTCGTCCTCAGCCTGTGGGACTTGGGCCGACAACCGGGAAACTGCGATCACCACCTTACGATTTTCGGTCCGGCCGGCATCAGTAGCATTATCCGCGAAAGGTGCATACTGACCATAACCTTCAGCCGCCATCCGTTCCGGATTGACGCCTAAAGCCTGCAACCGCCGTAAAACAGCCATCGCCCTGGCCATCGACAATTCCCAGTTCGAATCAAATATCTCATTGTGAATCGCCTCATTGTCGGTGTAACCCCTGACCCTGATGACGTTGTTGGTTTGGTTTAGCAGTGTGACAATTTCTTTGAGGACAATATCTGCAGACGCAATAGGCGAACCACTGCCGCTCGGGAACAGCAAACCACTGTTGAGCTGAATGGTCAGCCAGTCTTCATCAGACTCAACTTTGGCAACACCCTTTTCAATCAGGTTAGCGAGCGACTGAGTGAGCTGCTGTTGCAACGACACCAGCGGATTGCCAAACTGAGGTTTTTCCAGCACAGGCTGCTCTTTTGCGTCAGCGACAATCTCGGGACCACTTGGTACTTCGAGGGACGCGCCAAATTGCTGATAATCACTGCGTGGCTGGTTGTCCGTCAACACCGCATCACCAGTGACGCCGGTTTGTTTATCAACTGGCTTTTCAAAGACTTGCGACAGCGTTTCCGAAATGGTCTTATATTGTTCTTCTTTGTGGATCGCAATCGAATACAACACGACAAACAAGGCGAACATCAGAGTGACGTAGTCGGCGTAAGACACCAACCAACGGTCCAGTGGCTCCTGCTCATTTTCCTGATGCCGAACCCGATGGCGGTACATCTCAGCTCACCCGGTAAGCTGCGAGTTTTCGTTCGATCACACGAGGATTTTCGCCATTTGCGATAGAGACGACACCTTCGACGATGAGTTCCTGGTACAAACAGCGTTGTACAACAACGGCCTTTAATTTATTCGCGATCGGGATAAAAATCAGGTTCGCAAAACCGACACCATATATCGTGGCAACAAAAGCGGTGGCTATCCCACTGCCTAGCAGCTCCGGATTATTGATATTCTGCATCGCCTGAATCAGACCTAAAACTGCACCAATAATACCAATGGTCGGGCTATAACCGCCCATCGCCTCATAAATGCGCGCACTGCGCATCAACCGTTCACGCTCTAAAGTCAGTTCCGCGTCAAGCGCGTCCTGAATAATGGCAGGTTCGATACCATCGACCAGCAGATTCAAAGCATTATGCAGAAACGGATCAGTCTCTTGTAAAGCTTCCGCTTCAAGCGACAAAAAACCGTTTGTTCTCGCCGCAGTTCCCCAGTTAATCAGCCGCTCAACTGTCGCATTCAATGGCACATATTGCGCTTTGAACACCCAAGCAAGCATTTTTACGCCAATAGTAAATTGCGGTAACGGCGTCTGAAACAACACAGCACCTAAAGTTCCACCGACAACAATCACTAATGCCGGTAAATCAAATAAGGTATCCAGATGACCGCCGTGTAAAGTAAAACCACTGGCAATCGCGAACAAACCAAGGGTTAGTCCCAATAATGCCAGTCTATCCATGGCCGACTTCCGCCTGCATCTTGCTGGCTACATCGGCCAGACCCACTTCGACATCTGTGAGCCCCGCGGCAGTTACTGCCTGTGGCATACCATAAACTACACTACTGGCTTCATCCTGAGCCCAGATTTTGGAACCAAACTGCTTTAACAAACGCGCACCATCACGGCCGTCAGACCCCATCCCGGTTAAAACGATTGCCAGGACTTTATCCTGGAATACTTTGGCAGCACTACCAAAGGTAATATCGACACTGGGCTTAAAGGTAATGCGCGGCGAATCATCTTCTTTAATACGGATTTTGCAATGTGTATCGGAACCTTCTAACAGCATTTGCTTACCACCGGGTGCTAAATAAGCCACACCGGGTCGCAACACATCGCCATCGGCCGCTTCTTTCACTTCAATTTTTGCCAGAGTATTTAACCGGGCCGCGAAAGCGCCGGTAAAAGCTGCAGGCATATGCTGCACCAGCAAAATAGGTAGCGGGAAATTCGCAGGTAAGGCTGTAATTATCGTTTGCAACGCAACGGGTCCACCAGTTGACGTCCCGATAGTGACCAGACGGTAAGATTTACCCGACACTTTAAAGGGCCGCTCATGGCTATCAGCAGAATCGAGCCGCTCTACTGTGCGTAGCAATTCTGCCCGGCTAGCCGGTGTACGGGCGATGGTTGGCGATGGTGTTCGCGCAGTTGTCGCTGGCGCCGGCAATGGTGCAGACGGAGCTTTGACAACGCTTCTGCGCCGGGCAACGGCTTTAATCCGCTGGCGCAGCAAATCGATAGCATCGGCTTTGTCCCGGGCGATGTCTTCAAACTTTTTGGGCAAAAAGTCAGTTGCCCCCGCTTCCAGGGCATCCAGCGTTGCTTTGGCGCCGTTATGGGTCAAAGACGAGAACATCAGAATCGGCGTGCGCTGGACTTTGAGAATTTCTCTGACTGCCTGAATACCATCCATCACCGGCATTTCGACATCCATGGTGATGACGTCCGGCTTCAGTTCAGCAGCTTTTTCAATTGCTTCCCGACCATTATTCGCGGTTCCGGCGACAACCATCTCCGGATCTGCCGCGATAATTTCTGCCAGCCGGCGACGGAAAAAGCTGGAATCGTCCACCACTAATACTCTGATTGCCATAGAGTTGGCTCCTATGACACTAAGTTATTAAAGCGGTCGAATTTAATCTTCGATTTTTTGGCGTAGTGCTTCAACAAATTCGGTACATCCAGAATTAACGCGATACTGCCATCTGATGTAATTGTTGCACCAGCCATACCCGGAGTCCCTTGCAACAGCGCATCAAGCGGCTTAATCACAACTTCTTCCTGGCCAATCAGTGAATCCACTACAAAACCAACCTGCTGAGTACCGATCTGCACGATGACCACGTGCCCTTGCTCACGCCGCAGTTTTTTGTCGGCACCTTTCACCAGCCAATGCTGTAAATAGAACAATGGGATTGCTTTGTTACGCACAACGATTGTCAGTTGACCATCGACGATATTGGTCTTTGATAAATCGAGGTGGAAAATTTCGTTGACTGTTGCAAGCGGCAATGCAAACGGCTGTTTACCGACCACGACCATCAGTGTTGGCAGAATCGCCAGCGTCAGCGGCACTTTAATCTCTAGCAAGGTCCCTTGACCTAGCTTCGAGTGTATATGCACGGTACCGTTAAGCTGGTTGATCTTCGTTTTCACCACATCCATGCCGACACCGCGGCCGGAGATGTCGGAGATTTGCTCTTTAGTGGAAAATCCGGGAGCAAAAATCAAATTAAAGGCTTCAGTATCGGACATTCTGGTCGCTGCGTCCGGGTCAAGTACACCCCGTTTAATCGCAATAGATTTCAGTTTCTCCGGGTCCATACCGGCGCCATCGTCCTGAATGGTCAACAGGATATGATCACCTGCCTGCTGTGCAGCCAGCTTCACCAAACCAGTACGTGGTTTACCGGATTTAACCCGGACATCGGGCATTTCGATACCGTGGTCCACAGAGTTACGCACTAAGTGCACCAGTGGATCGGCTAAGGCCTCAACCAGGTTTTTATCCAGATCGGTTTCTTCACCTTCCAGCTCAAGGTTAATGTCTTTTTGCAGCGAACGTGCTAAATCGCGCACAACCCGCGGGAAACGGCCAAAGACTTTTTTGATTGGCTGCATCCGCGTTTTCATCACTGCACCTTGCAGGTCAGCGGTTACAACATCCAGATTCGAAATGGCTTTGCTCATTTCTTCATTTTGAGCACCCGAGGACAGACTCACGAGGCGGTTACGGACCAACACCAGCTCACCTACCATGTTCATGATTTGGTCAAGCCGTTTGGTATCGACCCGGACTGTGGTATCAGCCTGAGCCGCGCCTTTGCTTTCGCCGTCGCCGCTGTCTTTCTCTTTTATTGCAGCTGGCGCTGCTTTAGGTTCTTCCGCTTTAGCCACAGGCGCTTTTGCTGCCGGAGCAGGCGCAGCCGCAGGTTTTACAGGTTCAGGTTTGGCAGTAACAGGCGGCTTAGCTGCTGGCGCAGCTACTGTTGGTGTTGCCGGTACAGCAGGGCCTGCAGGCGCCTTGCCTTTGCCATGCAATTCGTCCAGCAAAGACTCAAACTCATCATCGCTGATATCGTCACCACCGGC
>CBFGPY010000244.1:0-5219 GCA_965650755.1 uncultured Chromatiaceae bacterium
AGTGCTTTAAGTTTTAACCTGCAGGCGCACGGCAACA
This sequence comes from uncultured Chromatiaceae bacterium, assembly GCA_965650755.1. Lineage (GTDB taxonomy): Bacteria > Pseudomonadota > Gammaproteobacteria > Enterobacterales > Alteromonadaceae > Pararheinheimera. The sequence goes on from CBFGPY010000244.1 coordinate 38, forward strand.
AAAATGAAGCCCCGGCCCTGATGAAAGGCACCGACACACCGGCTGCACAAGTAGTAGTGAAATTTCATCAGGCACTGAAAAGTGGCGATAAACAACAGGCGCGGGCTTTACTGGCTGATGATGTGACGATCTATGAAGGCGGCAGTGTCGAGCGCAGCGCCGATGAATATCAGCAGCATCATATGGCCGCTGACATGGCCTATCTGGCGCAGATGCAAGTGACGACGCTGGAGCATCAGGTCAGCATCAACGGTGAAACGGCCATTTCGATTGCCCGCAGCCACACCAAAGGCACCTACAAAGGCAAAGAGCGCGACCATCAGGGCATGGAAACAATTGTGCTGCAGCTGCAGGGCGGCCAGTGGAAAATTAAACATATTCATTGGTCATAGCAGCATTCAGCGATCGCCAGATGCAACTGATGCTGACAACTTTGCCGCGGTTTCAGCAATCAGCTTCCCCCTACACCGACACGACCAACTCCCACCAAATCCGGTCCAATCACCTGTTGCAGGCCTTTGTTTTCTTTTAGGATAAATTTCAGCCAACAATTACCAGCTTAGCCGGGTCTATCCAAAGGGAAACCAACAATGAAACCACAGTATCTGGCGCTCGCGCTGTTGCTAAGCCCCGTTGTGTTTGCCGCCAATGCCACGCCTGACGTCCTGCCGGAGCGAGCACAGGCACAGCTGATTGACGATCTGCTCCAGCAACGCCTGACCCAGATTTTGCCGCCGCTGATGCAGCGCGAAAACATCGATATGTGGCTGCTGATTTCGCGGGAATACAATGAAGACCCGGTGCTGAAGACTATGTTGCCGGCGACCTGGCTGTCGGCACGCCGGCGTACCATGCTGGTGATCTTTAATCCGGGCGCCGGCAAAGCGCCGGAGCTTTATGCTGTGGCGCGTTATGACGTGGGCACTGCGTTTAAAAAAGCCTGGGATGTGGAAAAACAGCCCGACCAATGGCAGGCGCTGGCTGACCTTATCCGCAGTAAAAACCCCAAACGTATCGGGATAAATCAGTCCGCCAGTTATGGCCATGCCGATGGCATGGTGGCCACAGAGCTGGATTTACTGAAACAAAGCCTCGGCACTGATTGGTCCGGTAAATTAGTCAGTACGGAAAAATTAGCGGTAGGCTGGCTGGAAACGCGCTTGCCGGCCGAAATCGACCAATACAAACATCTGACGGCGATTGGCCACAAGTTAATAACGCGGGCTTTTTCCAACGAAGTGGTGACGCCGGGCAAAACCAGCACTGAAGATGTGGTCTGGTGGCTGCGTCAGGAAAGTACCAGGCTTGGCCTGCCCGTCTGGTTTCACCCGACTGTGTCTATCCAGCGGCCAAGCTCCGGCAAATTCGACCAAATCAAAGCTTTTAGCGCTACCAAAGCTGACAACATCATTCAACCCGGTGACCTGCTGCACGTCGATTTTGGCCTGACTTATCTGCGACTGAACTCCGACCAACAGCAACATGCCTACGTGCTGCGGCCCGGCGAAACCGACGCACCGGACTATTTAAAACAGGCGCTGCAACAGGGCAATCAGGCACAGGACATTCTGACCGGCAACTTTAAAACGGGTTTAACCGGCAACGCGCTGCTGGCAAAAAGCCTGGCAGACGCCAAGGCAAAAGGCCTGAAAGCGACTATTTACAGCCATCCGATTGGCCACCACGGCCATGCCGCCGGCCCAACCATCGGCATGTGGGATAACCAGCACGGCACCCCGGGCAGCGGCGATTACCCGCTTTACCCCAACACGGCATATTCGATTGAGCTGAATGTTGCGGTCGATCTGCCAGCCTGGGGCAATGAAATCCGTATTATGCTGGAAGAAGATGGTTATTTTGACGGAGGTAAATTCCATTATCTGGATGGCCGGCAACAACAGTTGCACCTGATCCAAGCCCAATAACTGCGACTTCCGCAAAGTTGTCGCTCAATTGCGCTACAGTTTTAGCCAACACTCAATGACGGGACTGACTGTGATATCACGCACTTTGCTCGCCCTCAGTTTTGTGACGACGACTGCACTTGCTGCGCCGCTGCAGATGGTGTTGCTGGAAAACCACATGCCGCTCAGCGACGATAAAAGGATTAATGTCGAAACCCGCATCCTGCCAAAGTTACAACAAATCGCCCTGCCAGACTTACAGATCGAACCTAAGTTACTCAGCAACGCCCGCGCCTGGGAGTTGCTGCGCCAGAACAGTAATTATTGCGCGCTGAATAAAGTCCACACGCCGGAGCGTGAGCAGTTTTTATATTTCGCAAAGCTACCAACCAGTATCTACCCGCCACTGCAACTACTGAGTACCAGACCATTGTCTGACCAGCCAATAAACCTGGCAGCTTTGCTTAAACAGCGTCCGGAGTTAAAAATCGGTGTGGCAGCGGGCCGTAGTTACAGCCCGGAAATTGACGCCTTGGTTAAACAATATCCGCAGCAGTTTTTTGTCCGCAGTGGCGACGATGCCGCCGAGAATCTGGCGTTGATGCTGGGCAAACAACGGCTGGATGCGGTGATTGAATTCGCTGCAATAGTGCGGGCCAGCTTAAAAAAACAAGGCATCAATCAGCCGGTGCTAGGCCAAACCTTACAAGGAGTGGTGTTGTCGCGTGGCTTTATCGTTTGCAACAAAAGCCCGCTTGGTTTACAGCTTATTCGCCTGCTCGACCAGAAAATGCAGGACCGGCAGTATCAGGCCGATTTAGTGCAGTATCACCGCGAGTTTTTTGGCGAAGCTGACTATGCCTTAATCCATGCCGAACTGATGCAATTCTTTCCGCCGCAATAACTATTTTTCAGCGTCCGATTTAATTGCCCGGCTCAGCAAGCAAACCCGTTAAGTCCCTGTGCTGCCGGGGCCACTTAATCTGACCAATCCTATTACAACTACGGCCAGAAGTGGCATGGCTGGCATTGCAAAAAAATAGCTCAGTACCTTAAGCACAAATCAGCTGAAATGGCTGCAGTCGTTAATCCGACAGCCCCATCTGTTGCAGGCCATAACGCTCAATCTTTTTCAGTAAGCCCTGGCGTGACAAGCCAAGCTGACGCGCTGCATGACTACGGTTGCCCTGATGGGCGGTCAGTGCTTCGCTGAGCAGGCGAATTTCCAGCTGGCGCACCTGCTCGTCGAGTGAACTGCCGGGCGGTAACTGCACAGCCTGAAATGCCGTTTCCTGCGCATCCAGGTGCAGCAGCTGAATATCAGCCAGCTGCACCACGCCATGGCGGGCAATCGCCACCACACTTTCCAGCGTATTACGCAGTTCCCGCACATTCCCCGGCCATGGCCTTGCTAAAAACCACTGCAACGCTGGCGCAGCCAACTGGACGTTTTGTGCTGATTTTGCGGCAATTTGCTGTAAAAAATGCTGGATCAGCAGCGGAATGTCTTCCCGCCGCTCGTCCAGCGCCGGTGTTTCCAGCGTGATGCCTTTGATGCGGTAATACAAATCCTCGCGAAAACGGCCTTGTTTTACCAGTTCAGGCAACTGCGCATTGGTGGCCGAGACCAGCCGGATATCGATTTTTTTCTGCTCGCGGCCACCGACCGGATAAAAAGTCCCCTCCTGCAACACGCGCAGCAGTTTGACCTGCATCGGCAATGGCATTTCGCCAATTTCATCGAGAAATAAGGTGCCGCCATCGGCCATGCTGAGCAGGCCCTGCCGGTCTTTGTCCGCGCCGGTAAATGCGCCGCGCACATAACCAAAAAGTTCGCTTTCCAGCAATTCGGCCGGAATAGCCCCGCAATGCACTGAGACAAAAGGCCCGCTTGCGCGCAGACTAAGCTGGTGCAGCGCTCTGGATACCACTTCCTTGCCGGTACCGGACGGCCCGGTCACCAGCACCCGCACATCAGTCGGCGCAATACGTTCAATCAGGGTACGGATGTTACGCAGTGCCGGCGACACCCCGACCAGCTGCTGCAGCCCCTGCTGCGCCACGGCGCCGCGTTTAAAGCTGTTCAGCTCCTGCTCCAACAGATGTTTATTCACTGCGCGTTTCACCACCACAGCGAGTAAATCCGGATCTATCGGTTTGGCGAGGAAATCCCAGGCGCCGAGACTTATCGCCTGCAGTGCCAGTTCCCGCTCGGCATGGCCGGTCAGAATGATCACCGGCTGGCCCGCCAGCTCTGGCAGCGCCTGCAAAGTAGCCTGCGGGTCAAAGACTGGCGGCAAAGACAGGTCGAGCAGGATTAAATCCACCTGTTGTTGTGCAAGGACTGCTTTAGCCTGCGCTAAGTCTGCAGCCAGCAGTACCTGATGCCCCTGCTGCTGTAAAAAACGTTCGGCCAGCAGCCGGAACGCCGGTTCGTCGTCAACCAGCAAAATGCGGGCAGTGCGGAAGTTATCTAACGAAAAAGCAGCGCTCATCAGCGTATCTCTCCGGAAATCGCAGGCAAATGTAATACGAAGCAAACCGGCCAGACCGGGTCGCTCTGATGCTGAATACGGCCCTGATGGGCCTCGATAATACGGGCAACGATGGCAAGCCCCAGGCCACTGCCACCGGCCCTTTTACTGACAAAAGGCCGGAACAGTTGGCCGTCCAGCAAGGATGCATCCAGCGCCGGGCCATTGTTCAGCACCCGGATTTGCACTTCAGCGCCTACAGGGTTGGCCTCAACCCGCAAACAAGCGCCGGGCTGATTGCGTAAAAAAGCGAAAGCGTTATCGAACAGGTTCTGCAGCACTTGTTGAATACGGTAAGGGTCGGCTTGCAGCTGCAAGCCCGGCGCGATCTCAAGCTCAGTGCGCACACCATCGGGCGCTTGCTGTAACAACGACTGCACCAGCGGTTCGAGTTCGAATAACGCCGGTTGCAGCTGCAGGCGGCCGGCATACACCAGCATATCGGCGATGAGCCGGTCGGCGCGTTTAAGCTGAGTCTGAATGTGGCCACGCAGTTCGGCATCGACCGCCGCCGAAGCCATTGAAATGATATTGAGTGGGTTGCGTAACTCGTGCGCCATCGCTGCCGCCAGGGCGCCCAGTTCCACCAGATGCTGCTGCGCCAGCTGCTGTTTTTCCGCCTCCGCCAGCGCGAGGGCGGACTGCAGACGGGCACAGCTGCTGACCAGCAAGGAGCCAAAGACTTCGGCAGTCAGTTTTAAGGTGGGCGTCAGACCTTGTTCACCATCGATTGAGAATTGCCAG
>CBFGPY010000245.1:0-5214 GCA_965650755.1 uncultured Chromatiaceae bacterium
AATAGCACCACGAATATAAATAGCACTGATATTTGTGCGGGCTGACAATAATTCATCTACCAGCTCCGGCATCCGCTCTTCGTCGAGGCGAGCCAAAGTCTCGAGAATGTTTAAACCTGAAGTTTCCCAGAAATTGTTTACGCGGGTTGGTTTGCCATGTTGGATAGTCAGCCAGCCATCACGGGCCAGGCGCTGCAACACTTCGCGCAAGGTAGTCCGGGTAACCCCAATCAGCTCAGACAGCTCACGCTCAGCAGGTAATATAGAGCCTGGCGCAAATTTGCCGTTCCAAATCGATTCGACGATATATTCTTCAGCGAAGCCTGCAGGGCTCTGAGCTTTGATCAGGTTTGTCATCCGGATTTGTCCGTTGTAGTTGTAATGAATGGTAAATTTGGCACTGATTGTACCAGACGCCATTCAGTTAACAAGCCATGTGCGGAAAATTGCGGCGCACTGTGAGCCGGTGATAGTTGTGTAAAAATTTAATTTGGCTTAGATTGTGCGCTGGAAATAAGTCCTTCTTGATAAAGGAAATCAGATGTTTGCCGCTGTTTCACGCTTGCCTTTTAAAGCCTGGCCCTGGTTACTGATGTCAGCACTGGCTGGCGCTTTACTGATCGCCGCCCTGTATTTTCAATACATCATGGGACTGGCGCCTTGCATGATGTGTGTGTACCAGCGCTTTGCGATCTGCGGCATTTTAGTCAGTGGTTTAGTTGGCGCCTTTGGTTGTCAGCAGGCATTGCTGCGCTGGCTGGCTTACCTGGGCTGGTTAATTAGCAGCGGTTGGGGCTTGAAAATTGCGCATGATCAGGTTCTCGAAGAACAACTGGTGCAAAGTGGTGGCTTCTCCAGTTGTGGCATTTTCCCGGATTTTCCGGAGTGGTTACCATTACACGAATGGATCCCTGCCGTGTTTAAGCCAACCGGCATGTGTGGCGAAGTCGTGTGGACTTTCCTCGGTTATTCCATGCCGTTTTGGATGCGGATCACTTTTGCACTGTTTTTCATTGCTGGTTTAGTGGTCATTGCCAGCCAGCTTAAAAAACACAAATACAACCCTTACGACTAATATGTAATGAATAAAAAAACCGCCACTTGGCGGTTTTTTTATTTGTTTATTCCCACGAGAATTACAGGATATCCAGTAATTCTACGTCGAAAATCAGCGCGCTGTATGGCTTGATTGCACCACCGGCGCCCCGCTCGCCGTACGCCAGATTATGTGGGATGTACAGACGGTATTTGGCACCTACCGGCATCAGCTGCAGTGCTTCAGTCCAGCCGGCAATCACGCCAGACACCGGGAACTCAGCTGGCTGACCACGGTTATAGGAGCTGTCAAACACAGTTCCGTCAATCAGCGTACCATGGTAATGCGTGCGTACTTTATCAGCGCGGCTTGGTTTAGCACCTGAGCCGGCAGTTAACACTTCATATTGCAGACCTGATTCAGTAACAGTGACACCGGCTTTTTTCGCATTTTCCGCCAGGAAAGCTTCGCCTGCTGCGGCGGCTAACTGCGCTTTGGCTGCTTCAGCTTCCTGCATCCGGCCGCTGATTACCTGAAAAGCTGAGCGGATCTGATCTTCACTGACTTCCGGCTCGTCGCCATAAAAAGCAGCAGCCAGACCAGCTGCGACAGCAGCGATGTCCAGACCATCAAACGGATTGTCCGCCAGTTGTTGCCCCATTTGCAGGCCGATGCCATAACTGGCGTGTTGTTCTAACGTAGTCAGATTCGACATAAAGTTCACTTTTAGTTGAGGCGCACAGTCAGTGCAATGACACTGTACGCAGGGTTCGGGCAGCATGCTGCCAAAAGTTGTTATGCTAGCGCAAACCCGCCGGGTTGTCTCGCCCGGCGTCTTGTCGCATTTTTAGCTCTGTACAGCCAGACCGCGCCAAATCTGCCACACCAATCCGGCGTCAGCTTCATTCAATTCGCCACCGTCTATTGCTTGTGTCAGGCTTTGGTCGACAGCGTCAATCAATTGCTGCGCGGAGAAAGGTTGCTCTTCCAGTAAGAGCCGGCCTGCGGCGAGGTCAACATGACCGCGTAAATAGCCTTGCGCGAATAATTCATCGTCGCTGGCGCTGGCGACGGCGGCGTCAAAATAGTCCGCGCAGTGACGGATAAAATCCTGTGCTTGTTGCATTAGTCTTCGGCCCCCAGCCGGTACATCACATAATCGTTATAACCACATAAAATTCGCAGCATGCCACTGAGCTCCCGGTCAAGCTGTGGATCCCCGCTGTCACTGATCAGCGGCCTTCCATCCAACGCCTGGATTTTACTTTTAGTGGCAAGCAGATGAATGTGCTGGCGTCCGATAGCACGGATCACGGCAGGTGATAACTGTTGATTGCCACGGCCAAAGATATGACCCTGACCACCAATTAAGGTGATCACCAACCGCGCAGGATGTTGCTGCACCAGTTCAAGCAGCTGTGCGGCCGTGACGTCGGCGGCAATCACCTGACCATTTTCAACCACATCGACCCCGAGCAAAGTGTTCGGCAGTCCCAATTCAGCCATCACGGCTGCGACAGTGGTGCCGGATCCCATCACGTAACGCACGTCTTCTTCCATTTGGCTGACAAAATAAGCCGCAAGGTCATCCAGCACCAGTGCTTCAGATTCTTTGCCGGCAGATTTCACGCTCTGCACATAACGCAGTGCAGTTGGGATCTGCATTTCACCATATCGTTTGGCCCGCACCGTGCCCTGACGAAAGGCTACTTCGTCTATGTCCATCACCAACGCTTCCTGCACGGAAATGAGTTCGCCGCGCACCATCTGCGCCACCACTTTACCGGCGGCAGCCGGCGTGATGGCATACACTCCGGAATGAATTTTACAGCCAGCCGGGATCCCCAGCACTGTTACTCTGTCGCCAACGGCGCTGCAGATGTTGCGCGCGGTGCCATCGCCACCGGCAAATAACAACAAATCAATACCGGCTGCAGCCAGCTGCTGTGCAGCGGCTTCGCTGTCTTCGGCTGTCGATGGCTGCTGCGCCGCCTGGCAAATGACTTCAGTGGCAAATCCTAACTTGCGGGCAATATCTTCGCCCATAGCGCCGGCAACAGTGCGGATACAAATTTGCGCCTGCCAGGGCATCAGCTCCAGCAATGCCAGCTCTGCACGCTGCTGCGCCATCGGTATGGCGCCAAGCGCCAGTGCCTGCTCGGCAACGCCGTCGCTGCCTTTGAGGCCTACAGCGCCGCCAAGACCAGCGTAAGGATTAATAATTAGTCCAAGACGGAAAATAGCAGAGGTCCCCATGACTTACTCCAATCTGCAAGTGGTGTCTGGCCAGAAAAAACGCGGCATTGTAACTGGGTCATCACAGCTTGCCCAGCATCTGATTGAACTTGTCAGCGTGCTCCAGTAGATTAGCGTTATCTCTTACTTGGCCGGACCAGTACCGATGACCCTTGAAACGCAGTTTGCTCAGTTACGCAAAGATTACTTCCGCAATCCATTACCCGGTGTCAACCAACGCAAAACTGCGCTGAAGGCGTTACGCCAGCAGCTGCTGAGCATGCAAGCCGAGCTTTATCAGGCCGCCGCAACAGACTTCGGCCAGCGTTCGGCTTCCGAAACCCGGCTGCTTGAAGTGCTGCCGAGCATCAACAGCATCGACTACAGCCTGCGCCGGTTAAAAGGCTGGATGAAACCGCAGAAACGCCATGTGAGCCCATTGTTTTGGCCCGCCAGTAATCACGTGGAGTATCAGCCGCTGGGTGTAGTTGGTATCATCGTTCCCTGGAACTATCCAATCTTTCTGGCGCTCGGGCCTTTAGTTGCTGCTATCAGCGCAGGCAATAAAGTGATGCTGAAACTGTCGGAATTCACCCCGGCCATTAATCAGGTTTTGAAGCAGCTGATTGAAAAAGCTCTGCCGGAATGCGCTTTGGTGATTGAAGGTGAAGCTGATGTTGCAGCAGCTTTTAGCAAGTTACCCTTCGACCATCTGCTTTTTACCGGCTCAACGGCAGTAGGCCGCCACGTAATGCAGGCAGCTGCGCAAAACCTGACACCTGTGACGCTGGAACTGGGCGGTAAATCACCGGTGTTGTTTGGACCAGACTTGCACCTGAACGACTATGCCGACCGCATCATCTTCGGCAAATGTGCCAATGGCGGTCAGACTTGTGTCGCGCCGGATTATCTGTTGGTCCCAGCTGGCAAAGAACAACGTGCAGCAGAAAAACTCAAAGCACATTATCAGCAAATGTTTCCGCAAGGCCATTTGAGCCAAGACTGGACTTCGGTGATTAACCCACGACAGTGGCAACGCCTGCAGCGAGGGTTACAACAGGCGGCAGCAGCTGGTGCACAAATCATCTCCTGCGGTGTACCGGTACAGGCCGACGAACCGCTGCGCCGTATGGACTTACAGTTAGTACTGAATGCCCCGCTTGACTGCGAACTGTGGCAGCAGGAGATTTTTGGCCCGGTATTACCGATTTACGGTTACCGCAGTACCAAAGAAGCCATTGAATTTGTTCAGGCTCGGCCACGCCCGCTGGCATTTTATCTGTTCAGTAACGACAAAGAACTGCAACAACGCTGCCGCGAGCAAATCCACGCTGGCGGCGTTTGTATTAATGACACGCTAGTGCATGTGGGGCAGGATGATTTGCCATTTGGCGGCGTAGGCCCATCCGGCATCGGCCACTATCATGGCAAAGAGGGTTTTTTAACTTTCAGTCACGCCAAAGCTGTACACCGCAAAGGCCGCTTCTCCAGTGGGATCTTTGGCTATCCAACACTGCGTGCCAGGCTGCTGGATAAAGTGTTAGACCTCTGGCTTGGCTACCGTATCGCTGACGCCAACGGGCCTGATGACTCGCGGCAGGCCTTGCACCAACAGGAAGGCAACTAAACAGGCCACGGCAGCCCAGCTGAAACTGAGTTGGCTGCCCGCCCCGTCCTGCCAGGTCCAGCCGGCAATGTAAGCACCTAAGGCGCCACCGCCACCATAAATCAGGCCGGCATAAAGCGCCTGACCACGGCCACGCTGCGCCGGCGGGAAAAACTGCTGGATAAACTGCATAGCGCAACTGTGTGCTACAGCAAAACTAAAGGCATGTAACAACATCGATGCTGCCAGTATCCAGGGTTCCTGGCCAAACCAGCCCACCACAGCCCAGCGCAGCGCCGTCAGCAGATAACACAGCCCCAGCAGCAGGCTATAACTG
>CBFGPY010000246.1:0-5209 GCA_965650755.1 uncultured Chromatiaceae bacterium
GTCCGGCATCAGCACCCGGTGAGCTTCACGGATCACATGGTGCGGGTCCTGCGTGTATTCCAGACAATGTGCCAACAATACCGCATCCACCGCATGTTCGATAAATGGCAAGTCATCAGGGTCGGCAATGACCGACACCTGTTCTCCCCCGGTTGCCAGATGGATTTGATGCCGGATGCCACAGGCCGTAGTATCAAGCTGGCAACTTAACGTACCTACTTTAAGCAGGTGATACCCGAAAATACGCGGCCACCACAGGTTAAACTGGCTTTCCAACTGTTTGGCCAGCACTTGTCCTTGCGCAAATGCGAGCCAGTGCTGCGGAACCTGACTCAGAGCATATCGGCTTAAAGCTGGTTTCATCCAAATGCCCCCCGGTATACTACGCGGTATACTGTGCGCCAACTGCCGCCCTGAAACGGCCAAAAGTGCCGCGACCGGCCACAATTAACTTTGTTACTCATAGGATTGCCGATGCACCTGATCCCTGAAGCCATTCCGATTTTGCAGGATAACTATATCTGGCTGTTGCGCCAAGGGACAAATGCAATAGTAGTTGACCCAGGACAATATCAGCCGGTGGCAAACTATCTGCAGCAACAACAGTTGCAACTGCGGGCAATCCTGGTGACGCACCAACATCCTGACCACATTGGCGGACTGGCAGAGCTCAGTGCGGCTTGGCCCGACGCCGATGTTTTTGCGCCTGTCGCGTCGGTGAATGACGGTCAATTGGCTGGGCATCAGGTCAACGATGGTGATTTGCTGCAAACGAAAGACTGGCAAGGCACTATAACCGTGCTCGGCGTGCCTGGTCATACACTGAATCATCTGGCGTATCTGATTGACGGTGAGCCGCCCGTATTATTTTGCGGCGATACGCTGTTCAGTGCAGGTTGTGGACGTTTATTTGAAGGGACTGCGGCGCAAATGCTGTCGTCTTTGCAACGATTAGCGGCTCTGCCAGAGTCTACAATGGTGTGCTGTGCCCACGAATATACATTGGCCAACCTACGATTTGCGCTGGAAGTTGAACCCGATAACCAACAACTGGTCGAATACCAGCGTCATGCTGAAGCATTGCGGTCCGGCGGAATCCCGACCTTACCCAGCAATATAGGCCTTGAGCGTGCCGTGAACCCGTTTCTACGCTGTCATGTCCCCCGGTTACAGCAGCGTTGGTCGCAGCCGGACGCCTTGTCGTTATTCAGTTTTTTGCGGCAATGGAAAAATCGGTTTTAATCGCGGCTTGTAATTACAGCTCAGCCCGCTAACATACGCTCCCTTTGCGTTGTCTGTGGCCACTGAAATCAGGAAAAATGCATGTTCAATAAATGCTTAACTCTGCTTGTGTTGTTGGCTCTGTGCAGCTGCGCGCGTCAGGGCGCTAATCCGGCAACTGCTGAAACCACAGAGACAGAGTCGAGCCAGGTCAGTGACCAGCAACCAGCCGAGCTTGACGTACCTTTGTCGCCACTGGATCCGACTATCACACAAAATGAATTATCAGCGTATACAGATATCTGGCAACGTATCCGCCAGCAAATGCATATTCAGGTGCCACCACGAGCCGATATCCGTAAGGAGATCGCTTTTTTTGCCAGCAAACAAAAGTTTTTTAATGAAGTCGCCAACCGGGCGGAGCCCTATCTGTATCTGATAGTCACTGAACTGGAAAAACGCCGGATGCCGGTTGAATTGGCGTTATTACCCATAGTTGAAAGTGCCTATAATCCGGCAGCACAAGGTAAAGGCCCTGCCGGGCTTTGGCAAATGGTGCCGCAAACTGCCCGTAACTTTGGTTTGAAAATTCAGCACGGCTATGACGGCCGGAAGGATCCGGTGAATTCTACCCTCGCGGTCCTTGATTACCTGCAACATTTACACGACAGCCTTGACAATGACTGGCTGAATGCAGTCGCGGCCTACAATACAGGTGAAGGCCGCATTATGGCTGCGGTAGAGCGCAACAAAGCCCGCGGCAAACCCACCGATTACTGGAGCCTGCAAATCCCCGGACGTTATGTTCAAACGATGCCAAAATGGCTGGCAATGATTAGCCTGGTGAAAAATCCAGCCAATTATCAAATCAGTCTGCCACCTGTGGCAAACCGCCCTGTCGTTGGCAGCACCCGTATCGCGGGTGCAGTCCAGTTAAAACAGGCAGCAGAACTCGCCGGGATCCCGCTGAATCAGCTTAAAAAGCTCAATCCCGGTTTTGGCCTGACCACCACGCCCGCAGGAAAAGAGTTCCCCTTGCTACTGCCATTAGAACAACTGGAAACTTTTGAAAAACAACGTCATTTGTTGAAAAAAGTCACTGTCGCGGCCGCCCCGGCAGGCGAATCTCAGCGTTACAAAGTAAAAGATGGGGACAGTCTCGGCAGTATTGCCGCACGCTATAAAACCAAGGTGGCTACACTGCGCCGTCTGAATCAGCTAAAACACGATCAACTGCAGGCCGGTCAAATGCTGTTGGTGCCGGCGGGCAAAAATTCGTCCGCGACAGTTGCCAGCAATAAGCCACAGAGTTATCAGGTTAAGGCCGGCGACAGCCTGTGGACTATAGCCCAGAAACTGAAGGTCGATAGTGAAGAGCTCAGGATATACAACAAGTTAGCTGCTAATGCACACTTAAAGCCCGGTCAATCACTGCGCATCCCGGGAGCATCGGTGTCATCGACCAAAGTGGCGGCTAACACAAAAAAGACCAAAGCTGTTTATACAGTGAAAAAAGGCGATTCACTCGACCGTATCGCAAAATTACATAAAATTAAATTGGCCGATTTACTCAAATGGAATCAACTACAGGCCGATAGCAGATTAAAACCAGGCCAACAATTGCGAGTAGCGCCTGTCAACCGGCAGTCCTGACCACAACGGGGTGAATATGAAGTATCTGACGCGGGTTTTGGCCTCAGCTGCATTGTTCTGCAGTACAGCGAGTCTTGCCGAATTCCAGTTAAATGGCCCAGTACAACTCACACTGGCAGACGGCAACCAGCAGCAAACAGAATTTGGCTTTGCATTCCTGCAGCACGAAGGGAGTTATCAGTTTAGGCTGGGTCCTCACAACATGGCGGTAGAAGAAGTGCCTAAGCGCTATACACTGGCACTGATGCTGAATAAAGAGCAGCAGGTATGGGCGCGGGATTTCAGCAAAGCGCCGGTGACTGGATTTCACTGGCAAATCGGCAAACACCAGCTAAAACTGTTTAAACAAAAGCTACAACCCGCAAGACCCGGTGATTTTGTCCTGTTGATTGATGACCTGCGTTATCATTTTATCGAAGGACGTCCCGCCCAAATCCACTTCCATTTTGATGAGAAAGGCATTACCGAAATTGAAGTCGAGGCGATGCTGCAACCGAAGCGGTAACTTCGCGCTTAGCAATGAAAACGGGCCTGAACTTTCGGCGCAGGCCCTGCTTCTTTCTGTAGTTGCAGCGCAGCCACACCACCCCATAACACCGACATTACTGGCGCCAGCGCCACAAACCACCAGCTCATCGGATAGCTGATCCCTTTGGCTGCACAATACAACATCAACACCAGATGTACCGCCAGTCCCAACCAACCGGTATAAAACAGCAACGCATTAAACCAGCGTTTTGGCCGGCGTAACTGCCACGCAGAGTTTGTTATCACAGCACCTCCTGATTAGCCGTCAGAAAACTATTGGTCAGTGCAAACCGGTTCAGCGCAGCAACATCCGGGGTAATATTTACATGCGTTGGGTCTTGCTGCTGCAAGCACAATACATAACTGGCCAGATGCAAAATAGCCTGCAGCCGGTCGATATGTGGCGACGATTGCAGGTCCAGCCGGTACATTGCTGCAGCGCAGATATCCGCTGAAAAGCCCCATAATGTCATCAGATAGCCGGTCAACACACAATGATCCGCCACCCCATCCTGAAACATGTCTTCCTGTGTCAACTGTTGGCTCGAAAGCGGCTGGGTAGCCAGCAACGCTAACGGGCCTAATGCCTGCATCAGCCCGGCGACATAGGCTTTCTCCGCCAGACTGGCATCGTCCCGGCATTGGGTGCGTGCCAGCTGAAATGCAACCGAAGCCAATGCCACTGCATAATCCTGCAACTGCTGATGCAACTGAGGTTGGATACGTCCCTGATACTGTTGATGTAGCATAAAGGCCTGCATAATTGCTTTGATCATTTCGCGGCCGAGCCGGCTGGTGACTTCCTGTAAATCCAGCGTCTGACGCCTGAACCCCAGATAAGCCGAATTTGCCATCTGAATAAGCCGTCCGGCCAAAGGTGCTTCGCGTTCCAGAGCTGCAGCCAAGGCCCGTTGTGAGCTGTCCGGGTCATCCAGTAAGGTTAATATGTGTTGATATTGGCGCTGCTGCATGGGCAAGGCCTGTAGAGTGCCGAGCTGATAACGGGCGTGCTCAGAAAATGGCCCTTCAATAATTTTTTCAGCACGTTGAAAAATTGCCAGTAATTCCAGCTCAGTAAAAGGTTTGCCTAATAACATCTGCGCCGATTGCACAGCGGCCAGCAACACAGCCCCGTCATTTTCGGCGCTCATCAGCACCCTGATAGTTGCCGGTGAATGCTCCGCACAAAACTCAAGCAGTTCTTCACCACGCAGAGAATCATCCAGCCGGTCAGTGATCAGCATCTGTGGTGCAACGGCCAGTTGCAACAGGTGCTGCGTGGCACTGACTGCATCAACACAAATGTTGACTTGCCAGTGTGGGCACAGCCGGCGCAACAGGCGCTGTGTAGCGGCGCCTGCGGCAGCATCTGGTTCTACCAATAACACTAACCAGCGATCGGCCTCAAACATGAAGTAATTCCTCCCACTGCTGCCGGATTGGCTGGCTGGCCAGAAAGCTGGCAAACTCCTGGCTATTAAGGGGCTTACTGAAGACATAGCCCTGAATATAGTCACATTGCATCTCACGCAGCAACAAGACCTGGCCAATGGATTCAATACCTTCTGCCACTACCTGCATGCCTAGTTCATGCGCCATCCGAATCATATGTCTTATCATACTGGCACATTGCGGCGAGTGTTCCAGATCTAACAGCAGCGACCGGTCGAGTTTTAGTTTATTCACCGGCAGTTTCGCCAGATAAGCCAGCGAAGAGTAACCGGTACCAAAATCGTCCATTGCCAGCGAGCAACCCAATCGATGTAAATTGCCCAATAATCTGCTACTGGCATCAATATCCGCCATC
>CBFGPY010000247.1:0-5204 GCA_965650755.1 uncultured Chromatiaceae bacterium
TAGTGGCCACAATCCGCGGTGAGCGTGATATTGCTGTCGGCAACGTGGTCGGCAGTAACATCTTTAATATTCTCTGTGTCCTCGGCTTATCTGGCCTGGTGTCGCCTATTCCGCTGGTAGCCGGCGAACAAATGTCACAACTGGATATTCCGGTAATGCTGGCTGTTGCGCTGTTATGTGTGCCGTTCTTCTTCGCTGGCGCCATCTTAAACCGAATTGAAGGCGCCTTGTTCCTGGCCGCTTATGTCGCTTACACCTGGTATCTGGTGGCATTAACACTGAAACTCGATTATCTGCCTCAGCTGCAGGACTATATCCTGTATGGCTTAGTGCCGGTGATTGGTGTGTATGTGGTATTTTCCCTGCTCAACGATTTCCGTCAGCGCCGGCAGCACACCGCCGGTTAAGTAAATCACACAGACACAAAACGCCGCATACATTGCGGCGTTTTTATTTTGTGATGTCACAGGGACCGGCAAATACCGACTATTCATTGAATTTATCAGCACAAACTGAAATTGGCCTTTTGCCAGCCCCCGCTTTCGATATAATATCCGTCTGTATGGCTAAACGTGAAAGAGCAGTCTGATGTCTACCCAAAGCACTTTATCGACAATCACTCAAGATGAAATGAAAAAACGCGCCGCCTGGGCTGCGCTGGAATTTGTCCCCCGCCACAGCATTGTTGGGGTTGGTACCGGTTCTACCGTCAATCATTTTATCGACGCTTTAGCCAGCATCAAAAATGACATCAAAGGCGCAGTCTCCAGCTCCATCGCCAGCACCGAAAAAATGCAGGCACTTGGCATCCAGGTGTTTGACCTCAATGATATCGACAGCTTCAGTGTGTACGTTGATGGCGCCGATGAAATTAACCCAAGCCGCCACATGATTAAAGGTGGTGGCGCAGCCTTAACCCGGGAAAAAATCGTCGCAGCTGTCGCGGACAAGTTTGTCTGTATTGTCGACGCCAGCAAAGAAGTAGCAGTGCTGGGTAAATTCCCGTTACCAGTGGAAGTCATTCCGATGGCGCGCAATTATGTCGCGCGTGAGCTGCAAAAACTTGGCGGCCGCCCGGTCTGGCGTGAAGCTGTAGTGACGGACAACGGCAATATCATCCTAGATGTACATGACTTACAGATCACCGACGCACTGGCGCTGGAACAACAAATTAATCAAATCACCGGTGTGGTCTGCAATGGCCTGTTCGCCGCCCGCGCTGCAGATATAGTGCTGGTGGGTGGGCCGGATGGCACCCGCGTGATCAAATAAAATTATAAAAAAGAATACAACCAAAGCCCTAGCCAGAATTTTGCAACATTAAGAGAAGTGAAGATGGAAAAGTACTCGTTACCCAAAGACAAGATCAAAATCCTGTTGCTGGAAGGCTTACACCAAAGTGCTGTGCAAACCTTTAAAAATCAGGGTTACAGCAATATTGAATATTTAAAAACCTCATTGGACGAAGCCGAGCTGATTGAAAAAATCCGTGACGTACATTTTATCGGTATCCGTTCCCGCACCCAGCTCACAGACAAAGTGCTGGCTGAAGCACAGAAACTGGCGGCCATTGGCTGTTTCTGTATCGGTACCAATCAGGTTGATTTAGACGCCGCACTGCGCCGTGCTATTCCGGTATTTAACGCACCGTTCTCCAATACCCGTTCTGTCGCCGAACTGGTGCTGGGTGAAATCATCATGCTGCTGCGTGGCATTCCACAGCGTAATGCCGCCGCACATCGTGGTGAATGGCAAAAAACCGCCAATCAGTCGTTTGAAGCCCGCGGCAAAACACTTGGCATCATCGGCTACGGCCATATCGGTACCCAGCTGTCGATCATGGCAGAAAATATCGGCATGCGTGTGCAGTTTTACGATATCGAAGACAAGCTGGTGCTGGGCAATGCCACCCAGGTTGATTTCTCTACTTTATTGAAAACGTCTGACGTGGTGACTTTACACGTACCGGAAACGCCACAAACCAAAAATATGATTGGTGAGGCAGAGCTTGATCTGATGAAGGCCGGATCAATCCTGATCAACGCGTCACGCGGCACTGTGGTCGATATCGATGCGTTAGCCGCCGCACTTGCCAGCAAAAAACTGGCCGGTGCTGCCATTGACGTATTTCCGGTAGAGCCAACCGGCAACGACGAAGAATTTGTCTCGCCACTGCGTGCTTTTGACAACGTGATCCTGACGCCGCATATCGGTGGTTCTACTCAGGAAGCGCAAGAAAATATCGGTTATGAAGTCGCCGGTAAACTGGTGAAATACTCTGACAACGGCTCTACGTTGTCGGCAGTCAATTTCCCAGAAGTGTCACTGCCAGAGCACAAAGGCCGCTCACGCCTGCTGCACATCCACAAAAACCAGCCGGGTATGCTGACCAAAATCAACGAAGCCTTTGCCCGTCATGGCATTAACATCTCAGGTCAGTATCTGCAAACCAACGCCGAAATCGGTTATGTGGTGATTGATATCGACAGCGACGACCAGGAACAGGCATTAAACGAACTGAAGGCCATTCCGGGCACGTTAAAAGCGCGGGTTTTGCACTGATAGTCCCGACATTTATCGGTGCAATTCGCAAGCTCTTTGCACCCTACACTTGCTCCGGCAGGTGTAAGGTGCACGGGCAGCCATTTCAAGCTGCCAACTCAATCCAAGCTTGTAGGGTGGGTCGAGCGTAGCGACACCCACCACAAAGCAGCATGCGACAACTGTTCAAAGTTACGGCTGACTATCGCGCAGTACCACCAGCGCGTCCCAATCCAGGCTTAACCCCGAGAGCGCCAGCTGATAATCTTCCGCCGCCGTTTTAGCATGCTGCGACGGGCTGTTCAGACTCACCACCACCCGCAACGCCTGCTCGGCAAATACACAAATCCGGCCAATCTGCTTGCTACCTTTGTTAAGGCCAGGCCCTTGCCAGTCCTGGCAGAACCATTCGCGGGCCGGAATTTGCCGGGCGCCCAGTTGTTGCGCGGGTAACTTCAGCACAAATCGCCGGCCGGATTTGACGCCGGGCACGGCCAGTAAACCATCGATAAACTCAGCGCGCATCGTTTCCGCCGGCACGTCGCGCCACTCATCATCAACATGCAAACTTAAATTCAGCAGCACCTGCTGCGGATTTTTAAAATTGATGCTCAGCAGCGAATCGGTCGCGCGCACCTGGTAACTATCCGGCAACAACCAATGATAGGCCTCGTTTGCCGAAGCGCCTGTGCTCAGCCATAACCCAACAGCGACTATGACGGCACGCATCAGAACGAATACACCAGTGTTGCCGAAGTTTCAGTGTCAGTCTTCTGGCGGAACTGGCCCGGGTTGGAGTCGTACTTGACGGTAAAATTCAGCCGCATCGACAGCCGGCCATTCACCTGAGACGTCAGGCTGGACCGGCTCTGCCAGCTGGAGTTTTTACCATCGAGCGACACTGACCATTCTAAGGCCTGACGGAAACTATTACTTTCAGTTAAGTGATAATCAAGGTTAGCGGCGACCCACCAAATCATACCGCTACTGGTATTTTTATCGCTGGTTTGCTGATAGGCGACACCAGGGCCGGTTTCCAAATCAAGGTAATCATCACCATTCTGGTAAGCCCGCATCGCATAACCGGCCGCCAAAGAGCCCTGCTCTTCAAAAGCACCAAAGCGGTCGTTTAAATAAGAGGCCCGGCCGAAGATACTATGTTCGCTCTGATAAAACTTGTAGTTGCTTTGTCCAACCAGGTTAATGCGCTGTGCTGTGGTATAACGCGTTTTTTCACCAGTCGCTTCGTCAAACTGGCTGTTGCGCTGAATAAGCGTCTGGATCAGGTATTTATTGCGAAAATCCGTCAGTTCATGCATCAGTTCGGCGTTGGTCCGAATCGCCGTTGACTGAGTATTACCACTGCTCAGCACCAATCCCAATTCAATATCCCCCCCCCAGATTTTGTCCGGATCTATCGCCTGCACTTTGTCGCCACCCAGCGCTGAATCGGTCGAGAAGGCATTTTCTTTTAACTGCTGATAAGTCTGGCCGGAGCGCAGCTTTTCCTGTGGCAGCGCGGATTGCCCCATTGGGATCGCCTGTACGTTATTGTCAAAAGGCGCCGCTGCAGCAACGGCCTGCCCAGGTGCAGCACAAACACCAGCCACTAACATCACCAAAGCTAAAAACTTGTTCACAACACTCTCTTTTGCAAATTTAGCGGCAGCGTGACTGCCAGAAAACTACACCAAAACCACGATGCCAAAAGAATAAAGCCAGTCACTGACTGGCTTTATCCGGGCCTATCCAGTCGGTCAGACTTAAGCCGCTTCGCCGCGCTCGGCGATAAAGGCTAGCGCCATATCGATACGTGCCAGACAACGGGCTTTACCAATCAGTGCCAAGGTGACATCTAGTGACGGCGAATTACCGCCACCGGTCACTGCGACACGCAGTGGCATGCCGACCTTGCCCATCCCTAAGCCTAAACTCTCGGCTGCGCTGTTAATGGCCGCATGGACAGATTCAGCCGTCCAGTCATTCAGAGCCGCCAGATGCGCCTGCACGGCTTTTAACGGCTCTGCTGCGACCGGGCGTAAGTGTTTTTTCGCGGCATTTTCTTCAAAAGCACTGAAATCTTCGTAGAAATACCGGCTGACTTCGATCATCTCTTTTAAAGTTTTGACACGCTCACCCTGCACTGCAATCAGCTGTTCCAGGCTCGGACCATTGCTGATATCCAGTTTTTGATCTTCGACATGCCATTGCAGATGTTTGGCGACATGCGCCACTGGCGACGTGCGAATATAGTGCTGGTTTAACCACAGTAGTTTTTCGGTATTAAAAGCCGATGGTGCGCGGTTACAGGCGGATAAATCAAAGAGTTCCACCAGCTCGTCGCGGCTGAAAATCTCCTGGTCACCGTGTGACCAGCCAAGGCGTACCAGATAGTTCAGCAGCGCTTCCGGCAGGAAACCGTTGTCGCGGTATTGCATCACACCAACAGCGCCATGGCGCTTGGACAGGCGTTTGCCGTCATCACCCAAAATCATTGGCACATGCGCGTATTTTGGTAAAGTCGCGCCTAAAGCAGCCAGAATATTCATCTGCCGAGGCGTGTTATTGACGTGGTCGTCACCGCGGATCACGTGGGTGACGCCCATTTTCCAGTCGTCGACCACAACAGTCAGGTTATAAGTTGGCGTGCCGTCACTGCGGGC
>CBFGPY010000248.1:0-5175 GCA_965650755.1 uncultured Chromatiaceae bacterium
AGGAAGCATTGCAGGCGAAACTGGCAGAGCAAGGTATTAAGGTTGATATAGCGCAGCCCGGCCAGACGGTGTTGTTGTAATTTATTCCGCGTTCGCCGGGACTGTATCCATGTCACACAAGGTGGTTTGTTCGGCCCTTTTTTTCTCAATCAGTTGATTGACTCTGGTAATAAAGCTCTGCGGTATTGCTGCCGAGAAGGCGATCCGCAGTTGGCCTTCATCAACGATCAGGGGTAATGCGTGATATTTCGCTTGTTCAGCGGCTGGTAGACGGCGTAAATAAAGCTGCGGGCTGATAAACAAATCGGCGCGTTTACCATCCAGCAGCGAAAAAGAATGCTCCAGCCCGCGTGGGCTTTCGATAAACCATTTACTGCAGTTTTTGTCGTTGCGTAATCGTTCGACTTGCGTACCGATGTAAAGCCCGGACATCGCGACAATAGTCGCCTGTTGCATGATAGGGTCACACCAGCTGCGGATTTGGTCCCAACGCGGATCATCTTTACGCCTGTACAATAAACTGCGATTAAGCGCAAAAGGCACACTGAACTGGTACTGCCGTTTCGGCGCTTGCACCAGGCCTGTGATCAGCTGGATTTGATTACTTTGTAAAGCGACTTCTTTGCGGGCAACCGCCGGATTTCCTTCCAGGAAGCTAAGCGGACAACCTAATTCCTGAAAGAACTGTTGTTGCCAGTGGTCCAGACAGCCAAACTGCTTACCTGTGCGTTCGAAAATGTGGAAGGTTTTCAGTTCAGCAGGGCATTCTCCGGCGGTCACAGCAGCCGGCAGGAGAACAGCAATCAGAAAAAGTCGTTTTACCATGATGTCCTCCTGCATCCGCACTTATTCATACTGACGTCGGATCATACCGGTATAGGGCCTGAGCAGAACTGCTGTCAAGCCTGTACCATTGTCGGTGCCACGTCTTCACTCGGATAACAACCCAGCACTTTGACAAAACGGGTGATGCGGTTTAGTTCGTCCAGCGCCCGTTTCATCGCATAGTCATCAAGGTTGGCAAAAACGTCGACATAAAACATTTCTTCCCACGGGTTGCCGGGAATTGGCCGGGATTCCAGTTTGCCCATGCTGATGCCATGTTGTTTCAGCACTGTTAAAGCGTCGACCAGCGCGCCCGGCTGCTGGCCGGTGTACATAATAAAAGTAGTTTTGGCCGGAATAGCTTTGGCAACATTAATAGGTTTACGCGCGACTACAATAAAACGGCTGACATTGTCTTTCTGGTTGGCAAGTTCCCGGCCCAAAACTTCGAGGCCATAAAGTTTACCGCCTTCTTCACCACCAATGGCGACCACTGATAAATCCTGCGCCTGACGTACCCGGTTAAAGGCATCGCTGGACGCGTCACAATATTCGATTTTGACGTTGCTGAGCGTTTGCAGATATTGGCTGCACTGGGCAATGACTTGCGGATGTGCGCAGATCTGTTTGATTTTACTCAGCTCAGTACCAGGTAAACCAAGCAGACAATGTTTAATCGGATGGGTCAGCTCGCCGACAATCGACAGGCGGGTGTGCTGCAGCAAATCAAACACTTCGTTGATACTGCCGCTGGAAGTGTTTTCAATCGGTAACACGGCGTAATCGGCGTGGCCGGTTTCGACGGCCTGCACGATTTCGTTAAAGCTGTCGCAGCCTATTTCAATCAGTTTTTCGGCGCGGCGGGTGAAATATTTCTGTGTGGCCCAATAGCTGTAAGAGCCTTGCCGGCCGAGAAATGCCACGCGGCAAACCGGGCCGTTGTCGCCATTGAGCTGGCCTTGCACTTTGGCTTGTTGTTGCAGTACCGAGTCTTCGATGATCACATGGTAGAGCCGGGTGACGTACTGGGCGTCCAGGCCTAAGTCTTTGCCTTTGCCAATCAGCGACAGCAACAACTCTTCTTCGCGTTTTTGGTCGCGGATCGGTTTGTTCTGCGCCAGCTTGGCTTCGGCCACAGCTAATGCCAGTGCACGGCGTTTGGCTAATAAACCCAGCAGCTGCTGGTCAGTGTCACTGATGTCGTGACGAATTTGGTCGAGTTCGATTGGCATTTTTCCTGTCCCCTGAAACGAAAAAACCTCCCGGATTGGGAGGTTTTAAACTGGTTTGACACACGCGCAGCCAGTTACCTCCCGGTTTGGGTGGTAAAGCTAAAAAAGAAGCGGGTGGTCAGAATTTTTTGCATAGCCGCTACCTTATTCCGTCTGGATGGCTAAAGTCAACGCTGTGGCAGCAATTGCAGTGAATATTTTTCCGCCTGCGGCAAAAAGCTAAGCGGTTTTTCACCAAGCCAATAGGCGTGATCTGCGGCATAGAATTCTGACAACGGATGACCGGACTGGCCAGCCGGGATCACCAGAATGCCGTCGGCTTCATGGCCGGGTGATACCACCATACGTTCGCTCTGACCGTGCACTTTCAACTGTACCCGTGGCATATGCCGGTCGCCGGCCAGTGGATCGGCCGGCATATTGAGCCAGCGGCCGAGGAACGGCAATGCTTTGGTCAGCGGATGCTGAATTTCCGCACTGTTCAGTGAGCCCCAGCGGGCTTTACTCAAATCGCCTTCGGTTTGTGCTTTGAGCTGGGTTACCGAGTCCAATACCGCTTGTTGTAATAAGGCATCCCAGCTTTGGAAACTACCGGGCAAAGTGTCTTCACGTCTTGCTTGCAGCAGTGCCCACGCCGGCGTTTCCGGCACCATTTTTAAATCCCGTAAACGCAGCTGCTGGGCTTCGAGCTGTGCGGCCAGCGGCGCAAACATCAGCTCCAGTGTTTTATCGCGAAAGGCGCGTAGCAGGCTATAACCGATGGCGTCGCGGCTGGCGGATTTGCTGTCAGTTTCAATCCACTGCCGGTATTGGCTGAGTTGATGAGTGGCGACAAATTCCGGCGTCAGCACTTCGAGTAACTGCGATTGCCAACGTTTGAGGAATAATGCTTCGTGGTCGAGCTGGATATCGTGCAGTGATTTTTCGTCGTGCTGCGGCTGCGCAAACAGCCGGTCACGGATTTGTTTGCCACGTGCGCCTAAGTCATAGCCGCCATTGCCCAGCACTGCTAACGCATCACCGCCGACTGAACGGGCATTGGCAGTCCAGAGCCGGCCGTCTTTGGGCGCATAGATTTGCGGATAATCTTTGGCAGACAAATAACCAGACCAGTAGTTTTTACCTTCGCTCCAGTCCTGCGGTGTATCCCAGTCCTGTAACTGGCGGGATGGGATGGCACCGATGATGGTCCAGCCGATTTGACCTTTGCTGTCCGCAACCAGCAGATTTTGCGCCGGCACGCCGATTGTTGGTGCCAGCGCCAGCGCTTCACTGCTGCTTTGCGCTTTTTCCAGTGACAGCAAATTCAGGTTCAGACTTTCGCGGTCATAACCGACCCAGCGCAACGCAAATTTATCAAATGGTGCCGGCATTACCGGGCCCCATTGGGTTTCTTTGACCAGCAGGACTACATCTGCTTCGCCTTTGACTTTGATCACTTCGTTGTTGTAGCTGAATTCTTGCAAGCCGGCCGGTGTCTGATATTTCTGCCCGCTGTCGTCCAGTTGCAGGGCGATCACATCGTGCCAGTCGGCGGTGCTGTTGGTAAAGCCCCAGGCAATATGGCCGTTGCTTCCGGCGACTACTGCTGGTGTGCCGGGCAGCGTGACACCGGCGATGCTGTGTTGTTTGTCGCCTTCAGACCAGCTCAGCTGGGCTTTGTACCAGGTTGCTGGGACGCGGATACCTAAGTGCATGTCGTCGGCCAGAATAGCGCGGCCGTCTTTGCTGGCGCCGGCCGCAACGGCAAAGTTATTCGAACCGATATCGCGGCTGTCGGTCAGGCCGCAATCGCGGCAGGCTTGTGCCGGGATCGCTTTTAAAAAGGCTGGCAACGGGCTTGCCGGCAGCGGCAATGCCTTGGCTTCGGAGCCGTCGATGGCGGCCTGCCAGTCACTGCTGTGCTGAGTTAAAAACTGATACCACTCCAGAGGCACAGCCGCTTTCAGTGCGCCCTGCGCCAGCTCGTCTTTACCTAAAGCTCCCTGTAAATCCAGAAACATACTGTAAATCACCAATAACGAATCAGCTGGTTGCCATGGGCGTGGTTGCTGCGTCAACAACAGATATTCAAAAGGCGGTAATCCAAGCTGCTGCAGCCCGGCGTTGGCACCGGCGGCATAGCGTTCCAGTACATCACGCTGCTGTTTTGGTAAATTTTTCAGAATGTCGTCCGCCCGGTCGCGGAAGCGGTGCATGCGTTGTTTTTTATCGAAATCAAGCGCGACGGCACCAAACAATTCTGCCAGCTCACCTGCGGAATTGCGCCGCATCAGGTCCATCTGGAAATACCGCTCCTGGGCGTGAGCAAAACCGAGGGCAAAAGCGGCATCTCCGCGGTTCTGCGCCCGGATACTCAAATAACCCTGAGCGTCGCGGCCGGATACGACCTGTTGCTCCACTGCTGCGGTCAGTTGACCTTGATATAGCGGCAGACTTTGATGCACCATCCAATATGCGGCGGCGGCTAAAATCGCCAGCAACACTATGGCTACTGCTAACATATTTTTTATAATTTTCATGCAGATGCGCTCATTTTGACTTGAAGTACTCAGATTATCACAGAAGATCAGGGGTTATATGCAACTAATTCAATCCGTGCCGACACAGATTTTTGACCTGGCGGTCCGGCTGTTTCACTGGTTCCAGGTTGTGCTGCTGGCCGGGCTTTGGTACAGCGCTGAGCAGGAATGGTATGGTATCCACCAGCTGCTGGCCTATACGCTGGCGTCGCTGTTAGGAGCGAGGTTGATTTGGGGGTTGATTGGCAGCGAGACGGCCCGATTTCGCCATTTTGTGCCAGGCTTCAGCCAACTAAGGCAATATCTGGCAACAAAAACCGCTGTAGCCGGGCATAACCCGCTGTCTGCACTGATGATCATCGCGTTAATGCTGTTGGTTGGCCTGCAATTTTTTTCTGGTTTGATGACGACTGACGAAGTGATGACTGAGGGGCCTTTGTATAGCCAAGTGCCAGACTGGCTCAGTAGCCTTGCCGGCAGCTGGCATGAGCTTGGTTTTAATCTGTTACTGGGTCTGGTCGCGCTGCATGTCTTGGCGGCTGTGCTGCATCAGTGGCGTGGTGACAAAGTGATCAGTGCCATGTGGCATGGCCGCA
>CBFGPY010000249.1:0-5168 GCA_965650755.1 uncultured Chromatiaceae bacterium
TAACACCAATTCTGACAGGAGTAAGTTTGCGTGACATCTTGTGTGATTTACGGCATTAAAAATTGTGACACGATGAAAAAAGCCCGCAGTTTGCTCGAACAAATGCCGGTTACGGTGAAGTTTCATGATTACCGGGTGGACGGAGTACCTACCGACGTGCTGCGCCAGGCGATTGCGGTCCTTGGCTATGAAAAACTGATTAATCAACGCGGCACCACCTGGCGTGCTTTGCCAGACAGCGAAAAAAATATTGCCGATGCCGAGTCCGCTTTAAAACTGATGCAACAGCATCCGGCGGTGATCAAACGCCCGTTATTACAACGCGGCGAACAATTTCTGCTTGGCTTTGACGCCAGCCTTTATCAGCAATTTTGTCTCTGAGCCTTTTATGCCTGAAGAATCTGTCATGACTGAAAAATCTGCCGTACTTCACCTGACTGAAGAACTGATCCGCCGCCCCTCCGTGACGCCACTGGACGAAGGATGCCAGCAATTAATGGCCGACCGCCTTGCCGCGCTTGGCTTTGACATTGAGTCGATGTTTTTTGAAGATACATTAAATTTATGGGCGCGCCGTGGCCAGGGTAAACCATTGTTTTGCTTTGCCGGCCATACCGATGTGGTACCGACAGGCCCACTTGAGCAATGGCACAGCCCGCCGTTTGAACCTGAAATTCGCGACGGTTTGTTATACGGCCGTGGCACTGCAGATATGAAAGGCAGCCTGGCGGCGATGATTGTAGCGACTGAGCGTTTTTTAGCAAAAAATCCGCTGCTTACCGGCGATATCGCTTTTTTAATCACCAGTGATGAAGAAGGCCCATTTATCAACGGCACCAAAAGAGTCATCGAAACACTGGAAGCGCGACAGGAAAAAATCAGCTGGTGCCTGGTCGGTGAGCCATCCAGTACCCAACAAGTCGGGGATGTAATTAAAAATGGCCGGCGCGGCAGTCTGACCGGCTATCTGAAAATTAAAGGTGTACAGGGCCATGTGGCATACCCGCATCTGGTCGACAACCCTATTCACAAAGCCGCACCGGCACTGGCGGCGCTTAGCACAGAAGTCTGGGACCACGGCAATGCATTTTTCCCGGCCACCAGTTTTCAGATCTCCAATATCCATGCTGGTACCGGTGCCACCAACGTGGTGCCAGGGGAGCTGAGCCTCACTTTTAACTTCCGCTACAGCACGGAAGTGACCGCTGAGCAGCTGCAACAACGGGTGCTGGCGCTGTTAGACCAGCACCAGCTGCAGTACGACATTGAATGGGTGCTCAACGGTCTGCCGTTTCTGACCGACCGCGGCCCGTTGGTCGAAGCTGCGGTAAAAGCCGTACGCCTGGTGCAGGGTTTTGAAACTTCACTGGAAACTACCGGCGGTACTTCAGATGGTCGTTTTATTGCCCCAACCGGCGCTCAGGTGGTGGAACTTGGCCCCTGTAATGGCACAATTCACAAAATCAACGAACATGTGCGGGTCGCCGATTTAGACCTGTTAACCGACATGTACGAGGCCATTCTGTGGCATCTGTTGACTTAACAGCCATCGCGCTGACGGACCGCCAACTGACCGGTATCGACGCCCCGCCATTGCAGGAAGTCGAACCGGGCCGCTTGTTACAGCCAGCGGTCGCAGCAGCTTATCTGGCGATGCAGCAAGCGGCCGCAATGGATGGCATCAGGCTTCGCATTGCTTCCGGCTGGCGCGACTTTAACCGCCAGCAGGCGATTATTCAGGCCAAACTCAGCGGTGAACGTCCGGTATTAGACAGCCTTGGTCAAGTGGTTGTGTTAGACCAATTGCCACTGACTGAGCAAATCCATGCCGTACTGCTGTATTCGGCGCTGCCCGGGGCCAGTCGTCATCATTGGGGTACTGATTTGGATGTATGGGACCAGGCAGCTGTACCGGCCGACTATGTGTTACAGTTGACCGCCGCAGAGTATGCGCCTGATGGCCCCTTTGCCAGACTCGCAACCTGGTTAAATCAGCATGCCGGCCGCTTTGGTTTTTTCCGGCCTTACCGCAGCTTCCGCGGTGGCGTGGCTGCAGAGCCCTGGCATTTAAGTTACCAGCCACTCGCCAGTGTTTATTTACAACAGCTGAGTCTACCGGTGCTGGAAACGGCCATTTTACACAGCAGCCTAGCGGCGCGTGAGACGATTTGTGCCATGCTGCCGGCGCTGTATCAACGTTATATCTGTAATATCGATGGAGAAGACAATGTCTGATTTATGGCTCATGGTGGTGCTGGTTGTCGCCCTGCTGATTGGCAATTTATGGCTGCTCAAGCGCAACAGCAAACAACAGTTAAAACGCAAAACTACAGTCAGCCGCCCGGTACAACCGGCGCAAACGGCCGCTGCAGTTCAAACCAGTCCTGTGCTCGTAACGGCCGGTGAAAAAAATCAGGCCGATACACCTGCCAGTAAAACTGGCACCGATGCGCCTGCTCATTCATCAACACAAGCATCCGGTGACAACGACGGCGGCGCTGATTAAACTGCGCCGCTTTCACAACAGTTTTAGCGCGGTTTATTCGCCTTTTTTGTCAAAGCTGGAATAACCGCGGATAAACTTCTGTAACTGGTCACGCAAATTCGGTGGTGTACCTTTGATGATAAGTACATCCCGCTCCGCATCATATTGCACCCGCTCACCCAGCAGTTTCTGCTCAAAACTCAGGCTGAGACCGGCGCCGGCGCCGGAGAATTTCACCAGCGTTTTCAGCTCCTTCACATCAACCGGAAACTCTTCAGCCACGGCGATATCCTGTTCCTGACAATAACGGATAAAGGCATGGTCATCCGAGCTGTCGACGGTGGCGGACAATTCATCGAGCCGCACGTCCTGGCCCTGCTTGGCGCGCTCTTCGCAGTACTGATACACCTGCTTACGCACGTCATTTTTTTCGCCGGCGTCATAATCGGATGCACTTAAATACTCTTCAACCGACGCCAACACCACTTTACTGCTGGCCTTGGGATCCACCCCTTCGGCGGCACCCAAAAAGTCGAGGAAAAAATCCGCCACTTTGCGACCGGCCCGGCCACGAATGAAAGAGATATATTTGCCCTGCTCCGGCGCACTGGCCAGTTCTGTCAAATCAATGCGCGCCGCCAGCTGCATCCTGGCAATATCCAGGTGTTTACTGCTGGCGAGTTGCAAATCTGAAGTCAGACTGAAATGCTCTTTGCTGCCCAGCAAAGCGACAAACAGATATTCGTTCGCCAGATAACGATAGTGGCACAACATCAGATAACCGGTTTCAGGGATCTGGTGTTTAGTTAGTTCCACCACCAGTGCCGCAGTCGCATGCTCGGCCAGACTTAAAAACGATTTTTCGCCATGCTGCCACTGTCCCAGCGGTTCGAGCATCTGCTCTGTTTTGTCACTGCTGAAACTGGCATAACCTTTGGCCGGTTTGCCGTTGTAGGCCAGATGTAATTGCTCCAGTAACAAGGCAACATGCGGCGTGATACTAAGCAGGTCCTGCCGGAAATGCGCGGTTAACTGCGCAGACTCGTTGGCTTCAATAAAATTAATCGCCAGCGCGTGGACATCAACAGACATAAATTTTCCTGTTTAACCGAATTCTGTTACCATTCTACCTGTTTTACAGCCTTCATTTCAGAGTAATTCATGCCGATCCAATCCAAGTACAGCACCGCCCAGATTGAAACTATTATGAACCTGCTGCTCGACACCTTGCGCCAGCAGGATGCCAATACCGAACTGAGCCTGATGTGCCTTGGCAATACTATCAGCCATATTATCCAGACTCATGTGCCGGCGGCGCAGCAGCGGGATGTAGCGAAATCCTTCGCTCAGGTGCTGGTCGACTCCATTTCGGCAAAGTCGCACTGATTTATGGTACTCGAGCAAGACCTGTCGCTTGTCAATAAAGTCAACCGGCTGCTGCGTTGGGGCCATTGGTTTACTTTTTTTAATGTGTTGCTGGCCTTACCTGTTACTTTAAGTTTTTTCCTCGCAGATCCGTTACCGCCCGATGCCACTGGCTGGATTTATCTGGTGCTGAACTGGCTCGGTCACACTGCTTTTATCTGTTTGCTGTTTTTTATTGTCACTATTTTTCCGGTCAGCCTGGTCTTTCCGTCACAGCGCCATGTGCGCGGGGTGGCTGCATTGCTGGCGAGTTGTGGTCTGGTTGCACTGATTTTTGATGCCTATGTCTATCACAGCCTCGGTTATCACGCCGGCAGCGCTTCCTGGGAACAAACCGTCGATTTATTGCGCCAGCAGGTGGTCACCAACTTACGCAATTTTATCCTGATCACGTTATCGGTTGGGTTATTGCTGCTGGCGATAGAACTGTTGTGCAGCAATTTTTGCTGGAAAAAGATTGAACGTCTGAAAAGATCCGGCATTGGTGCTCCGGCTTTATTGCTGTTCCTCGGCAGTTTTGTCAGCAGCCATCTGTTACACATCTGGGCTGATGCAACCGAAATCAGCAGCATCACCCGGCAGGACAACACCTTACCGCTCAGCTATCCGGCGACAGCCCGTACTGTGTTAAACCGTTATCAAATCATCAGCGCGCGCAGTACAGGTCCGCAACAACAAAGCTGGCTGCAACAGGCGACAACAATACCGCAAGCCGTGCAATTATCCTGTAGCGCTGCACCACAGGCAGCGCCACTGGATATCTGGCTGGTGGCGGACCTCAATGCAGAGCAACTACAACTGCTACAGTTACAGAATTTTAAGACCCTGCCACAACATCTGGCACCAAGGGATGCGTCGCTTGCACTGACCAATTTGTTACACGGTCAACTCGCGCACATAGCGCCGGCACAAGCACCCGCCTGGTTGACGCAGTTACCCGCCGGTTATCTGCAATTTATCGCGGACTCACACTGGCAACAGCAACTACCGTGGCTGGCGCAGCAACCTTCTGCAGCTGCCGCAGTGCGTGTCCACTTACAACAAGACCCGCAGCTACTGACGGCAGAACTGAAACAAAGATCGGCCGATCAACAATTGCTGGTGGTTGAATTAGCCGGTAAAGGTGAACGTTTTGCATTGGGGCCGGCACAGATCTTCTTTCACTGGCCGACGCTGCGGCAACAACGCTACAACCAGGTCAGCCAGCATCTGGATTTAATCCCGACTTTATTAGGTTACGCCGGTTGCTACAACCAAT
>CBFGPY010000250.1:0-5130 GCA_965650755.1 uncultured Chromatiaceae bacterium
AAACTTACGCAAGCACAAATTTGAGAAAAGTTGGGGTTTTGCGATCGTTCGGGTGAAATTTCAGCGAAAGGTGTTTTTTATACACAAATGCCGCATAATTCCGCAGCAGATAAGGAGTTTAGAATGTCGATACGTGCATATAAAGGTGTGAGTCCGGTACTGGGTGCCAATGTTTATGTTGATGAATCCGCAGTTTTAGCCGGTGATATCGTGTTAGGGGATGATGTAAGCATCTGGCCTCTGGTTGCTGCGCGTGGAGATGTGAACCATATCCGGATTGGTGCTCGTTCCAATATACAAGACGGCACGGTATTACACGTATCACGCCCCAGCGCCAAGAGTGCCGATGGCTCACCACTGATTATTGGCGAAGATGTCACCGTAGGTCATAAGTGTATGCTGCATGGCTGTCGACTCGGCAATCGTATTCTGGTCGGCATGGGCGCTATCGTCATGGACGACGCTATCGTAGAAGATGAGGTGATTATTGGTGCCGGCAGTTTAGTACCACCAGGCAAGGTCTTGCAGAGTGGCTACTTATATGTCGGTAGTCCGGTCAAACAGGCGAGATTACTCAATGATGCAGAGCGGGCATTTTTGTCTGCTTCGGCACAAAACTATGTTGTGCTGAAAAACGAGTATCTTGCTGAAGAAGAATAAATGACGACCTCTTTTCTATATAGTGGTGAGGTCATGGCACCACTATATAGAAGCAAAGACTAAACTCCGACGTTCAGCCAGCGCCATCCAGCCACAAGTTCCCATCCACGTCGAGCTTGCCCCGCTTTAGCGCCAGTTCAATCTCATCTTCCCACAAGAAGCTGTCTTCGCGAACTTGTGCCAGCCAGGCTTCTGCTGTCCAACCTTCCGGCATGCGGATATAAACAGTGTTACGCAGCCCGGCTTGTAAGATTGAACAGCGCACTGCAACAGCGGCATCGTCAAATTGATGGTCGTGATTAAAAATCAATTGCTGATTCATCCGCGCAGCAACTCCCTTAATTTTGCCAGTACCGGTTGTACTTCGGGTCGCACACCACGCCAGATATAAAAGCTTTCCGCGGCTTGCGACACCAGCATACCTAAACCGTCTGAAGTTTGCGGCACACCTTGCTGATGGCACCACTGCAAAAATGGCGTCGGTGTGCTGCCGTACAACATGTCATAAGCTAACTGGCAATATTCCAGGTGTTGTTCATCCAATGGTGGCCGGTCGCCTTGCAGACCACTGGACGTCGCGTTAATCACTAAATGCCAGCGTTGTTTCGGCACTTCGGTATAACTGCCGGCGCTGACTCGTGCATCAAAAAGTGCTGCAATCTGTTCAGCTTTACTGACAGTCCGGTTCGCCAGATGAATATAGGCAACACCTGCGTCCAGTAATGGCTGAATCACCCCGCGACTGGCGCCACCAGCACCTAACAGCAGCACATTCGCGCCTTCGAGTAACGCATCCTGACGCAATAAGTCGGCAACCAAACCCACGCCATCCGTATTGTCACCACAGAGTCGTTGTTGGCTGTCCAGATATAAAGTGTTCACTGCTCCGGCCAGCTGCGCACGCGTACTCAGCACCCGGGCTAACGCAAACGCCTGCTCTTTAAAAGGCACGGTCACATTGCCGCCCCGGCCCCCTCCGGCAACAAACTGCTGCCAGCTGTCGGCAAAGCCATCAAGCGGTGCTAAAATCGCCTCATAAGTCAGAACCTGGCCGGTTTGCTCGGCAAACCAGCGATGGATCAGCGGCGATTTGGAATGTCCTATCGGATGACCAAAAACAGCATATCGATCCACAAAGAAGCTCCCATCATGCTCAAGAAGTTAATTCAAATGTTGTCACCAAAAAATCCAGCACACCCGACACCGCAACAAACACCCTATCAGCTCATTGGTGGCGAAGCGGCGACCCGTCGTCTGGCAAACCGCTTTTACGACATCATGGCGACAGCGCCTGAAGCCGCTGAACTCTATGCGATTCACCCATTGCCGCTCGATACCATCAGGCAAAAGTTTTTCGAATTTCTATCAGGCTGGCTTGGCGGCCCCGGTTTGTTTGAACAAAAATACGGCCATCCCCGCCTGCGGATGCGCCATATGCCTTTTACCGTGAACCCGACGCTGCGCGACCAGTGGATGTTTTGCATGAACCAGGCACTGGCTGAAGTTGTGACCGACCCGGTGCTGCGTGGTGGTCTCAGCGAAGCGCTGGGTCAACTGGCCAGCCATATGATCAACCAGGATGAACAGGGCCGGCCGCGTTAAAACCTTAACTATTCAGACCCAACCAATCCTGCGGCTGCAGATAGCGCTGATACAACAGCGCTTCCGCCGAACCTTCGGCTGGCACAAAACCATATTCCCAGCGCACCAGGGGCGGCATCGACATCAGAATAGATTCGGTGCGACCGCCGCTTTGCAAACCAAATAAAGTCCCGCGGTCAAATACCAGATTAAATTCAACATAACGCCCGCGGCGATACAGCTGGAACTGACGCTGTGCTTCGGTGTATGGCGTTTGCTTGCGGCGCTCGACAATCGGCTGGTACGCCTTTATATAGGCTTCGCCTACCGCACGCATAAAAGCGAAACTGCGCTCGAATCCCCACTGATTCAAATCATCGAAGAACAAACCACCAACACCCCGCGTCTCGCCGCGGTGCTTCAGATAAAAGTATTCATCACACCAGGCTTTGTATTTCGGATACACATCGTCTCCGAACGGTGCACAGCAATCAAAGGCGACCTGGTGCCAGTGTCGGACATCATCTTCAAACGGATAAAAGGGCGTTAAATCAAAACCGCCACCAAACCACCAGACCGGTGCTTCACCTTCTTTCTCTGCAATAAAAAACCGCACGTTGGCATGGCTGGTGGGGATAAAAGGACTATTCGGGTGAATGACCAGCGACACGCCCATCGCTTCAAAGCGCCGGCCAGCAAATTCAGGCCGGTGTGCCGTGGCCGATGCCGGCATTTTGTCACCAAACACATGGGAAAAATTCACGCCGGCTTGCTCAAAAACTGCGCCTTTGGTTAACACCCGACTGCGACCGCCGCCGCCTTCAGCCCGCTCCCAGCTGTCTTCGACAAAACGAGCCGCGCCATCGGATTGCTCCAGCGCAGCACAAATCTGTTCTTGTAGCTGCAGTAAAAAAGCTTTGACGGCGTGTTTATCAACGGACATATCGACTCCCGTTTAGCGCTTCTTGCAGAAGACACTGGTGAAAAATTTTCCTGGCCACGGCCAGATGGCTATAATAGCGCCCTATTATGCCAGCACCTGGCGGTTTTGAGGAAACAGCAATGAAAGTCGGTATCATTATGGGCTCCAAATCCGATTGGCCTACCATGAAAAACGCAGCAGATATGTTAGACAAATTCGGCATCGTTTATGAAACCACTGTCGTTTCTGCACACCGCACCCCGCATCTATTGGCTGAATACGCCGGCAACGCCGCCAGCCGCGGTTTAAAAGTGATTATTGCCGGCGCAGGCGGCGCGGCACACCTGCCAGGTATGGCGGCAGCTTTCACTTCACTACCAGTACTGGGTGTGCCAGTACAATCCAAAGCGTTAAAAGGCATTGATTCGCTGTTGTCTATCGTACAAATGCCAAAAGGCGTTGCGGTTGGAACCCTGGCGATTGGTGATGCCGGTGCAGCCAACGCCGGTTTATTGGCCGCGCAAATTCTGGCGACCAGTGACGATAGCTTAATGGCTAAAATCGATGCATTCCGCAAAGAACAAACCGACTCTGTACTGGCGCACCCGAACCCGGCTGAGGAAGTCTGATGAATGTATTAGTGATGGGCGCCGGACAACTGGCCCGAATGATGGCGTTGGCTGGTGCGCCGCTGAATCTGCACGTCACAGCTTATGATGTGAATTCAGCCAAAGTACAACATCCGGTGACGGGGGAAATTTATCCACTCACGCTGGAACAAGCGGTCGCTGCGGCAGATGTTGTGACTTCAGAATTCGAACATATCCCTTATCCAGTGCAAGCTGTATGCGAAGCGAGCGGTAAGTTCAAGCCAAACAGCACCGCTATTAAAGCTGGTGGTGACCGCCGTCAGGAGAAAGCTTTACTCGATGCTGCCGGGGTTGCGAATGCAGGTTACCGGATTGTACAGACCGAAACTGAGTTTATGGCCGCCATTAACGAACTGGGTCTGCCGCTGGTACTGAAAAGCGCATTAGCAGGTTACGATGGCAAAGGCCAGTGGCGTTTAAAGCAGCTGGAAGATGCCGCTTTAGTCTGGGCTGATATTGCCGCCTTTATGGCTGGCGCAGATCACAGTTTACCGCAGGCTATTGTGGCCGAACAGTTTGTCCGGTTTGACCGCGAAGTCAGTCTGGTCGGCGCGCGCAACGAACTTGGCGATACGGTGGTGTATCCGCTGACGGAAAATCACCACGTCAATGGTGTGTTGTCGGTTTCGTTAGCCTTGCCATCAGACAGTGCGCTGCAACAACAAGCCAAACAAATGTTCGACGCTGTGGCGAATCAGCTGCAGTATGTGGGTGTGCTGGCGCTGGAGTTTTTCCAGGTTGGCGGTCAGCTGCTGGTCAACGAAATTGCACCGCGTGTGCATAACTCCGGCCACTGGACGCAACAAGGAGCCGATACCTGTCAGTTTGAAAATCACCTGCGTGCAGTCTGTGGCTTGCCGCTGGGCAGCACGGCCTTAGTGCGGCCGACGGTAATGGTAAATATTCTCGGAGAAGACTTTGTCAATCCAGCGGTCCTGAGCCTGCCATCGTGTCATCTGCACTGGTACGGCAAGACCAAACGCACTGGCCGTAAAATGGGCCACATCAACATTTGTGGTGCTACTGCCAAAGAGCTGTCGGAACGGTTCAGTGCGTTGAGTGCTTTGTTGCCTGAAAGCAGTTTCCCGGAAGTTGCTGAAATGGCGGCCAAATTGCGCGAGCGCTCCAGATAGTTCTGGGAAATCTAGTTGTTTGAATCACTCAATGAACAAAGGCCCGGACGGGCCTTTGTTTTTGGTGCTCAGCCTGACTGTACGGCCTGACATTTACGACTGGCGCAAATCAGCTTCATCCCATGCGCCCCTGGTTTTTCCGCCAGCAGGCCAAAGCCGCAACTCTGGCACGTCCCCGCCACAG
>CBFGPY010000251.1:0-5128 GCA_965650755.1 uncultured Chromatiaceae bacterium
TATATTCCGCTGCCAGCGCCGGTGTGACGCCAGCAAACGGAAACAGCCGCAGCAAACGCACCACACTATTCATAAACAGATAAATACTGGTTGATTCCAGCGGCTCAATAAAACCACTGGACAGTCCCATCGCCACACAGTTATTCAGCCAGACCTGCTTGCGCCGACCGGTCTGATAACTTATCACCCGCGGCTCCATCAGCGCCAGCGTTTCAAGACCATCGAGCAAACGCTGCCGCGCCGCTTCGTCGGACAAATAATCCGCCGCATACACCAGGCCATTACCGACCCGGTGCTGCAGCGGGATCTTCCACTGCCAGCCGGCACCATGCGCAATGGCGCGGGTGTAAGGTGGTAATGTCGCGGCACTTTGTGTTTGCACCACCACGGCTTTGTTGCAGGGTAACCAGTGGTCCCAGCGTTCAAAGCCGGCATGCAGGGTTTGTTCTATCAACAGCGCGCGAAAACCGGTGCAATCGATAAATAAATCGCCAGCCACTTCCCGGCCATCGTCCAGGATCAGACTGCGAATATCGCCATTGGGCTGCTGCAGCACCTGATTGATTTTGCCTTCGATGCGCACACAGCCGAGCTTTTCACTGAACTGACGTAAAAACCGCGCGTAGCGGCCGGCATCGAGGTGGTAAGCGTAACTGAGCAGGCCTTGTTCTGTTTTAGCGAATTTATGCGCGCGGGCGGCCTGTAATTCCAGACAATAGTCACCAAAAGGCGCAGCGATGCCCTGCGTCAGACCGTGCAGATAATAATGCTGAAAATCGGCGAGAAAACTGCCTTTGCCGGTGGTACCAAAGGGGTGAATATACCTGTCGCCAACCTGGCCCCAGTTTTCAAATGAAATACCGAGTTTAAAAGTGGCATCGGTGGCACGCATAAACTCCTGCTCGTCGATACCAAGCAAATTATGGAACAAGGTCACCGGCGGTATGGTGGATTCACCGACGCCGACAGTGCCAATTTCTTCTGATTCCACCAGCACCACTTCGACCAGGCCCTGCAGCCGTTTTGACAACGCCGCTGCCGCCACCCACCCGGCAGTACCGCCACCGGCGATCACCACTTTTTTCACTGCACCTGAGATGGACATGGTCGCTCCTTTTGTTATTTTTTTAGCGGTTTAACCGATGTTGCAGCATGGCGCGCAGCTGCCGCGCCATACCTTCATCGAGATTTCCAAGCACGCCGCGTGCAGCCTCCGGCAAATGCGCGCCGGCCTGCTCTGGGTCGTCAAACACATAATAATTCAGCAGCGCCTGCCAGCCGCGCCGCTCATGCTCGGGTTTATCTCGCAAGCACAACAGCGCGTGGTACAGCAGATTCATGCCCGAACCGGTATAACGCGGCGCGCTGCTCCACCAATGGTTAATCAGGATGTTCAACGGCCCCGGCGCTTCGACCTGATGCCACCACATCGAGGGTAAATACAAAGCATCGCCGGGCGCCAAATCGGCGATTTGACCGGCCGCCAGCGCTTTGGGGAAATTCGGATACAACGCCAAATCCGGCGCAGCAAAATCGACCATGCTGATAGCCTGGCCGCCCGGCGTCGGCTCCAGCGGCCCCGGATATAAGTTCGCCACCTGCTCCGGCGGAAATAACGTGAAACGCCGCACGCCGCGCACGCAGCAGGCTAGGTTGTCAGAGGCATCATAATGACAAGCGGCAACACTCTGGTTACCCAGCCAGATGCTGACTCGTTCTGGCTCGGTCACAAATGGAACATCCGCTTTCGGGATAGCAATACTGTGGCTGTCCTGCAAACCGGGGAAATGGCTTTGCAGCAAATTCGAGGCGATATAGACCGAAGGCGCTGCGGCCGGATCCGGTGATGCTAAAGCGGCCAACAGCTGGTTCAACACGGCATCGACCTGCCCGAGCTGCGTGTCGTAATTCAGCGCGGTGCCGCTGTCATTGTAAAAATAGCGGCCGCGTAGCCCGGCCGCGCCCTGATAAACCTGGGTTGGCCGGCCATTGTAAAAACTCAGCAGATAATCGGCGCAGGCTTTGGCGCTGGTTATATTTTGCCCGGCAGATGTAGCTTCGTCTTGCAGGCTAAGCTCGGTCAGCGGCCAGTGCCGCACCAGCCCACGCAGGATCAACGGCGCTTTGGCCGCTGCAATGACCTCAGTAAAATCTGCCGGCAATTCGCCGGGCTGGCACTGCACTTCTGCGCTGCGCTGCTGAATGGCATCACTGAGGTACAACGCGCTCATTGGCTCTCCTTCGATGGCTGACTCAGATCTGCTGCTGGTGCAGCTGCTGATTTTTCCGGTCGACTAACTGCTGAATATTCGACAGGGAACTCAACTGGGCATAAATCAGCGGCAAAAAGCCGGACTGATTGAGCCGCTGCAGGTCGTCGCCGCTAAGCTGTGCCAGACGCGCGCTGCTGATGCTGTAATTGCCGGTCAGCCGGTGTTTTTCGCCGTTATCGAGCGCAAATTCAATATTCAGCGGTTCAATCAAATCCAGCTGTTCCAACGCCTGAAACAGCAGGGGCTCTATGGCCAGACTGCGCTGAATTTGTTCAAGCCGGCCGGAAATATACTGCAGATAAGGGCTGGCACCGCCTTGCGGTAAAAACAACGGCAGCCCGGCCGCATTCTGGCTGATACGTGGATGATTGATATCAATATGCACCACGGCGTCGCGTGGGTCTGGTGCTTGCCCTGATGTGTGTTCAGCGCCGAATGCCATACCCGCCGGGCGCTGAAAGCCGATTAAAAACGGGCCTTTTTCGGCGGCAAGCGGCACATAGCGCGCATCCCAGCCGTTGGCCGCAGCGGGCGTCAGAAACAAATTTTCGTCCGCCGCCAATCCCAGCAACACCACCGCCTGCCAGTGGCCGGCGTCGCGGCGCAGCAGAATTGGATATTGTTTTTGCAGTTCAGACCATTCCAGCGCAAAGGCCGGCAGCGCGGCAACCGCATCACCAAAAGCGGCGCCAAACTGATGCAGGACACGCAATTCCTGATGGTCGATATTATTCAGTAACATATGTCTGGTCATCTGCAGATCCCACTCAGACCGTGAAAACGGCAACAGCCTGGCGTAAAAATCAGGCTGTTGCTGCTGGCTGCCGGCCCAAACGGACCGGCGGTTTCAGGCTCAGAACTCGTAACGCATACCGACCTGATAACGCGCATCGAGGTCAGTTAAATACCACAACATGGCTTCGTTGCGGGCATGCGAACGGCTGTTTTCACCGGTTAAGTTCAGACCTTCGACAAACACCGTCAGCTTCTCGTTTACATCGTAACTGACGTTGACGTCGAGCTGCCAGTAGTCCTCTTCAAAGCGCGGGTTGTTCGAACCACCTTTGTTGACTTCGGCGAGGTATTTGTCACGCCAGTTCCAGGCAATACGCGCCTGCCAGCCGTCTTTTTCGTAGATACCAATCAGGTTGGCGGTATCGCTGAGGCCGATTAAGGCAAACTGTGATTCGGCCGGATTGGCGGTCACATCAAAGCCAACGTCGCCGCGCACTATGGTGTAGTTGGCCTGGATACCAAAACCGGTTTCACCGAAGAAGTGCTGCACCGCCAGTTCACTACCATAAATCTTGGCGGATCTGTTGTTATCCGGTGTATTGGTGCGGAAGGTCATTTCCGGGTCGTCACTGTTAGCGACTAAATCAAAACCCGGATTGTTGGCGAGGAAATCAATCTGCGCCTGAGTCGCGAGGAATTGTGGGTTCGGGCCGTATTTGGCAATCATATCCGGGTGATTACGGAACTGGGTGAACACCATCATCGCATACAGATAAGTATCATCCTGCGGCAGACCAGCAGCACGCAGTGCCTGAATGGCTGACAAGGCGCGTG
Organism: uncultured Chromatiaceae bacterium; assembly: GCA_965650755.1. Lineage (GTDB taxonomy): Bacteria > Pseudomonadota > Gammaproteobacteria > Enterobacterales > Alteromonadaceae > Pararheinheimera. Next base: position 3,843 of record CBFGPY010000251.1, read on the forward strand.
GACCTGCGGTCACATCGCGAATGCCCAGCAGTTTCTGGTCAACCTGTTTGCTACCGATAAAGTTCACGACGTCTTTCTGGAACAGACCGGCCGACACATAACTGGCTTCGTTGTAATACCATTCCAGCGACAAGTCATAGTTGGACGATTCCAGCGGCAACAGGCCAGGGTTAGACGCGTTTGCAGTCGGCTGGGCACCAAACAGCGTAGAACCGCCGCCACCACCGAAGTTCGACGCTGACACGCCCAAGCTGCTTAAACCAGCGCGGGCAATAGTTTTACTGAACGAGAACCGGCTGATCAGGTCGTCACTCAGATGCAGGGTTAAATCCAGGCTGGGTAACAGGTAGTCGTAGTCGTTTTTCGCGGCAAAAGGCGCTGCCGGTTTGCTGCCATCAACATAAGACACGATGTCGTTGTTATCTTCCCAGCGGAAATAGACTGAGTTCACCAGCGAGCTGGATTCCGACTCAGTTTTTTCGTAGCGCAGGCCGGTTAACACATCAAACGGCATCTTGCCGACTTCACCGGTCAGTGACAGTTGGAAATAAGCCGCTGTGGTGTCTTCTTTGACGATATTGTCAAATGACAGACTATTCTCAACGCCAGTTGGAATGCCCGGATACAGCTTCAGCGCTGCATCATATAAAGCGCGTGGGTCGGCGATAAAACCATAACCACCGGCTTTGGGGCTGTAGTCTTTAAATTCACCCGGTAAATCAAATGGCTGGATTAAAGCACCAAATTCCCCCGGATGACCGACGTTCCAGTTGCCAAGTGCAATGTTATTGCCGGCCGTTTGCATGGAACGTGATTCCATAGCGCGGGTTTCAACACCGAAGTCAAAACGGCCATCTTCCAGTTCATACAGGAAGTCGAGTTTGACCTGCTGAATATCACTTTCCTGGCTGGCGTTTCGAATACGCGCAATCGAAGAACCAACATCACCGGCGTCAACAGTACCGTTGGCGTTGGCGCCTTTGCCCGGCACTTTGTCGTTATACACGTTCAGGTAAGTTGGCAGGTCCGCGCCCCAGAACCATTCGCGCGAGGTGACAATTGGCGCACCTAAACCAACCGCCAGTTCACCGGAACCGCGTGGGCCTGTGCCGCGGCTGTACATGTTCGAGTCGTGCGCATCCAGCACAATAGTTAAATCGTCGCTGTATTCATAAGCGAAATTCACGCCCAACGATTTCAGCGTGTTGGTTTGTTCACGCCACTGCTGCTCGTAACCTTCGTCGACCGCGCCTGAGTATTCTTCTTTGATATAACTCGGGGTTTTC
>CBFGPY010000252.1:0-5082 GCA_965650755.1 uncultured Chromatiaceae bacterium
TTGTCACCAAAATGCCGCACTTTGCCCAGTTCCAGCGTAAAGGCATGAGCGCTGGCGCTTTGCGCGCCGAAATAACTGAAAGTAGACGCCGGTGTTTGCATGAGCAGGAAAGTTTCCACACCGCAGGCATGTAAAAAGCGCAGCTGCGTTTTGTTCCAGGGTTTGCCGTGTAAAAACGGATAGACGGCAAATTTTTCAAACTGCGAACCACGAATGGCGGTGTGCAAGTCATACAACAGACGTTCACGCCCTTCACCACCGGCCTGATAAAAGCGCTGTACATATTGTTCAAGTTTGGCCGCACGCAGGCGCTCCCAACCGGGTTCGCCTTCACCTTTACTGTGGTGGCCGGAGAATAACCGGTTCAGGTTATCCTGCAATTCCCGTTTGCCGGCATTAATAGCCGGTGGATTGCCAAACAAAAATAACACGCGCTGACGACTGATGATTTTTCCGTGCAGTAAATCCTGACAAATCGCTGCGCAAAGCTCAATCGGCGCGGTTTCGTTGCCGTGGACGCCAGAAGACAAGACCAGATCGGTAGTCCCGGGTTCTGCTGGCGTCAGGCATAACACGCCGGTATCCCAGACTTCCACCACAGTACCGTTGCTCAGCGTGTAAGCAAAAGGCGTCAGCTGCTCTGGGTAAGTCAGTGTCAGGCCAAGGAAATCACCGCTGTGGTGCAGCCCATCTGGTTCTACGATTCGGTTTAAAATATTGGTTTTCATGCTTTAAATCTGCGTTTTAAGGTTGGCAGGCTTGGTGTTTCGGGCCGGGCCCAAGACTCGGGTTAACCGCATTGTAATCAACAATATCCTGCTTGCGCCACAGTGTGCATCAGGCCCACATCACCAACACTGCCGCTATTACGACCAGCGCAAGCCCCAGCAAGTCAGTGCGTTTAAGCTTTTCTTTAAACCAAAACACCGAGATCAGCAGTGTAAACAACACTTCGACCTGACCCAGTGTTTTCACCAGTGGCACGGTTTCAAGGCTCATTGCAGTGAACCAGCCCAAGGATCCGATACAACTGAAAAAACTGGTCTGCAATGTCAGGCGTGGCCGCTGCCAGAGCGCAACCAGCACAGCGCGGTCGCGAAGTAGTAAATATCCCAGCAACAGCAGCGTCTGGCAGCTGATCACAAACAGCAACACCCAGGCCGCACCGAAAGGAAAAGGCAAGCCGAGCGCCAGACTGGCTTCGCGGATCCATAACGAGGTCAACGCAAATGCTGCACCACTGGCAGCGCCGATGGCCACTGTCTTGAGTGGCAGCTCGGTCAGGTTACGCACCCCACTTAATAAAAACACTGCGATGGCGCCAACGCCGACACCAATCCAGCCGAGCGGTGACAACACACTGGCAAAAAACAACACACCAAGTACGGCCGCAAAAATCGCTTCAGATTTTGCCAGACCAACGCCTATGGCATAATTTTTCTGTTTAAACAGCACCACCATCAAAGCTGTCGCCAGAATTTGCATCACAGAAGCTGCCAGCACATAACCGGCAAAGCTCAGCGAAAACTGCGGTACAGCAGGCCGCGTAGTGGGATCAGAGAGCGAATACAAAGCAAACAGATATAGCGCAGCCAGCGGGCTGGCATAAATAAAGCGCGCCAGCGTCACACCCAGTACCGGCACTTCTTTACTGAGTTCCTTTTGGCAGGCATTGCGCACTGCCTGCATGGCAGCTGCTAACAGAGTAAACAAAATCCACATAAAAAACCGGCCTCCGACATGGCACAGCGACAAAGAACAGACATCCGGATGGATGCAAGCTAAAGCTACCTTAACCGAAATCCTGCAGCGATGCTGCGCTATTTCCCTGATAAACCGGCTAAAAATACCGCAGTCAGCCTGGATGGCATTGCAATCAGGCAGAAAGGCAGTAAGATAAGGCGCTCGTCGGTACGTAGCGCAGCCTGGTAGCGCACTGTCATGGGGTGTCAGGGGTCGTGGGTTCGAATCCCGCCGTACCGACCATTAAATCCTGCTGAAAAAGCCTGCTATTGCAGGCTTTTTTGTTTTTGCATGTCGCCCGCCAAAATTGCTCTGGTGCTAAGGATCCAATAGTTCAGCTCTCACTAAATTATTAAATCCAATGACACCGTTGTCTTGTAACAAAATACGGACACCAGCGCGCTATTGCCTGTGATCTGCCGCTTCAGTGTCTTGATCTGACGGAATTTTTCCAGTTAACGCTATTCCTGCTTGCTGAAGATTGGTAAGTCAGTCTATGAAAACCAACAATAGACCGGAGCAGCAATTTTAGTCACAAACCTTTACACTTACCCAGGTTGCGGCCGGAACGGATACCGGACTCAGACGAGGATCAGGAAAACAAATGTTATTCCTGCTTGCTATGCCCTGATCATCTGACTGCAACACATGTCTGGCAATCTGCCAGTGTGGCCTGAGATTTTACAGAGGTGATGTGATGAAAACGGAACAACTGAACAGAACATTTCAGCCGGAATACTATCCAACTGCGGGGTTCGGTAGTGTGGCGCCGCCATGGATAAAGGCGGATTTGGTGGTAACAACAACGCCTAAACCTACAGCGTCAAAGCCAACAGCACCGGGCTGGCAATGGCTCAGGCGCCAGCTCGGCTGGCACCTGGGGTAACGCCAATTTAACTGTTAATAAAACCAGCTGACCCAGTGCTGATACAGCGGTAAACCAATCAGTACGTTCACCGGGAACGTGATGCCCAGTGCCGCTAACATGGCAAGTCCTATGTTAGCGGTTGGCACTGCGGCGCGGATCGCAGCCGGCGCGGCGATATATGACGCACTGGCCGTTAATCCAGCAAGCACCACAGCACTGCCCTGCGGCAATTCAAGCCAAAGCGCAGTTGCAATCCCACTCCACGCCAGAGCGAATGGCATCACCGCAGCGAATACCAGTAATCGCCACTGTGCCAGTGGCAGCGGTGAACAGACTTTTGCTGTACACAAGCCCATTTCGAGTAAAAACAGCGCTAACATCGTTTTAAAACCACCGAGTAAGGCCGGTGCAATAGGTTCCAGCCCGACCGGCCCATAAACATAACCGATCAACACGCCACCACCGAGCAGCAACACGCCGCGACTGGTCAGCGATTCGCGAATGATGCCACCTGCACTGCCCTGACCGGTCAGCCGCCGGTGTAGCCATAACATAGTGACAATCGCCGGCAATTCAAGCAGCACCAGATACAAGGTTGTTTGCGGCGCGACCGGCAGACCAGCCCGCTCTGCCATGGCCAGCACCAGCGCAAAAGTACCGGCACTGACTGAGCCATAATGCGCAGCGATACTGGCTGCATCGTCAACATTAAGCCGCACCAGTTTGCGCAGAATGGGGTAACACAACAGCGGCAGCATAAAACCGAGCAGCGCTACTGGCAGCAGTTCCAGCAACAAAGTAGTAGTTACATTGCCATGCAGCGCCAGGCCACCTTTTAACCCAAGCACCAACATCAATAAAATCGACAAGGTTTCGTAAATTGAATGCGGTACTTTTAAATCAGACTTCAGTAAACCGGCGATTAAACCAAAGGCAAAAAACGCTATCACAATATCTGGCATCTATCTTTCCTCCGCTTCGAGCCGGGCGCTATTGTGCCCGTCGCCGAATCTAATGGATAATAAATGTATCAATGCATACATATAGACATTTATCTATGAACATTCGCCATCTGAGTTTTCGTCTGTTACAGGTGTACCAGGCTGTCGTGCAGCACGGCAGTATTTCGCAGGCGGCGCGTCAGCTGCATCTGACACAGCCGACAGTATCTATTCAGCTGAAAAAACTCAGTGAATGGGCTGGTGAAGCTTTGCTGGAAAGCGAACATGGTTTGCTGGTACCGACGCCGGTGGGTGCCGAGTTGCACCGCGCCAGTCAGGATGTGTTGGGTCGTTTTGCCGATTTTTCCCAGTTCGTCCAAAGTGCCCGCGCCGGTAATAGCGGTAGTTTAAGCCTTGGCATCGTCACCACGGCCAAATACATCCTGCCGCCGCTGCTGGCAGAATTCTCCCGCCTGTTTCCGCAAATCGAACTGACATTAAATATTGGCAACCGTGCGCAGATTTTAAGCCGCTTTGAACAACAGCAGGATGACCTGTTTCTGTTCAGCCATCCGCCGGCTGGTAATCAGGTGCTGGCGCGCCGTCTGCTGAAGAACCCCTTACAGCTCATCGCGCCGCCGGGCCACTGGGCATCAGATCGTACTGAACTCAGCATGGCAGAGTTAAAAGCTGAACGTTTTTTGATCCGAGAGCCTGGCTCCGCCACCCGCCTGATGTTGGAAACCTGGCTGAGTAACCAGGGCCTGGCGCTGGAAAAAACCATGCAGATCGAAAGTAATGAGGCTATCCGGCTCAGTGTCGCCTCAGGTCTTGGTCTTGCGGTGTTGTCAGCGCATACGCTGAAGGCAGGTACTGAACCTGTACAGATCCTGCAAGTGAAGGGGTTGCCACTGGAAAGTCACTGGTATCTGGTCGCCCGGCGTGACCGGCGCCTGTCGGCGACGGCCACACAGCTCATCCGCTATTTACCGCAAGGCCTGAAACAATATCTGGACCCGGCCTGGTTGGTCAGCGACCTTGACGGGCTGACGCAATCTTTTGTTACCCAGAACAGTCTTTAGTCGCAGACTTAAGGCTGTTAGTCAGAATATGGCACTGTGGCAGCTCCGGTTTAGCAGACTCAGTGTGTTAGAGTGGTGTCGACTCAGTTTCCAACAGGGACTACCGATGATTGATTTTCGTTCCGATACTGTCACCCAACCCACTCCCGCCATGCGCGCAGCGATGGCTGCCGCCCCGCTTGGCGATGATGTGTTTGGTGACGACCCATCCGTCAACGCGTTGCAGCAATATGCAGCAGAGCTGCTGGGTTTTGAAGCAGCATTGTTTGCGCCAAGCGGCACTATGACCAACCTGATAGCGCTGATGAGCCACTGCCAGCGCGGTGATGAAGCCATCGTTGGTCAGAACTGGCACACTTATAAATGGGAAGCCGGTGGTATGGCGGTGCTTGGCTCTATCCAGCCACAGCCGCTGACCAATCAACCGGACGGTAGTCTGTTACCCGCC
>CBFGPY010000253.1:0-5079 GCA_965650755.1 uncultured Chromatiaceae bacterium
TTACCTGGTGGTGGTTTTGTCGCAGGGCTGGTCACCGCAGTGGCGCTGATCCTGCAGTACATCGCCCATGGCGTGGATTGGGTCAAACCTCGGTTAAATCTGCAGTTTTCAGCTCTGATCGCCAGCGGCATTCTGATTGCCTGGCTGACCGGTGCTTTTAGCTGGCTGTTCGGCAAACCCTTTTTAACTTCCTGGTTTGATTACTTTGATATTCCGCTGCTTGGACAAATCGAACTGGCGAGTGCCATTGCCTTTGATTTGGGTGTGTACCTGACCGTTGTTGGTTCGACACTGCTGATCCTGGCCAATCTTGGCAAACTGACGACCCGGCATAAACCAGAACACCGAGGACAAATCTGATGGAACTGCTCATCGCGATTGCTATTGGTCTGCTGACCGGATGTGGCGTATTACTGATCCTGCGTGGTCGTACATTCGCCGTGATGCTTGGGCTGACCATGTTGTCTTATGCCGTCAATCTGTTCATTTTTGTCAGTGGTGGCCTGACTGCCGGTGCTGGGGCTGTGCTTGGTGCATCGGCACAATATGCTGACCCGTTGCCGCAGGCCTTAGTGCTGACAGCTATTGTGATTGGTTTTGCCATGACCGCTTTTCTGGTTGTACTTGCGATTCGCGCCCGCGCTGAACTGGGACATGATGAAGTCGATCTGCAAAAACCAAATGTGCGGGGAGGTGCCTGATGCAACATTTGGCGATCCTGCCCGTTCTGCTGCCGGCATTGTTTGCGGTGTTATTGTTACTGCAACCGCAGCAGGCGGCTGTCAGAACCCGGCGTGTTGGCAGTGTGCTGGCGATGCTGTTCAACCTGCTGGTGGCGACGGCCTTGCTGTGGCAACAAACCAATGTGCCGGCCAGCCATTATCTGCTCGGGAACTGGCCGGAACCCTTTGGTATTTTGCTGGTGGCGGATCAGTTATCCTCGCTGTTTGTCTGGTTGACGACTTTGCTGACATTGGCGGTTGCAGTCTACAGCTGTGCCGGCGATGACGAAAAAGGCGCGTATTTTCATCCGTTACTGCATTTTTTGTTGATGGGCCTCAACGGCGCTTTCCTGACCGGTGACCTGTTTAACCTTTTTGTATTTTTTGAAGTGCTGTTGATTTCGTCATACGGCCTACTGGTGCATGGCGGCGGCAAAAAGCGGATCCAGTCGGCATTACATTATGTGGTGCTGAATCTGGTGGGGTCCGCCTTGTTTTTGCTGGCGCTGGCCTTGTTGTATGCGATGCTCGGGTCTCTGCATATGGCGGATATGGCCCAGCGTATCAGCAGTTTAACGCCGTCTGAAACACTGGGCGTCAAAGCGGCTGCGGGGTTGTTACTCATTGTATTTGGCTTAAAATCCGCGTTGCTGCCGCTACATTTCTGGCTACCGGCGGCCTATAGCCAGGCCAGCGCTCCTGTTGCGGCAGTGTTTGCGGTGATGACCAAAGTCGGTGTTTATAGTCTGGTGCGGGTGTTTGGTCTGCTGTTTGGTACCAGTGCCGGCGTTTTAAGTGGTTATGGTGACGCGGTACTGTGGTGGGGCGGTCTGCTGACGATGTTACTGGCTGCTGTAATGGTGCTGGCAGCTGTTGATTTAAAGAAGCTGGCAGCTGCGTTAGTGTTGTTATCGGCCGGTACTTTGCTGGCGGCACTGGGCTCAGGGCAGCCCCAGGTCAAAGCCGCTGCACTGTATTACGCGGTGCATTCCAGTTGGATTGGCGCTATATGGTATCTGTTGCCAGATCTGATTGCCCGTCAACGTGGCAGCGTTGGCGACCGGCTGGTGCCAGGGCCGCGTCTACCACAGGCAGCTTTGTTGGGCTGGCTTTTTGTGTTCAGTGCTTTGGTAGTGATTGGCATGCCGCCGTTTTCCGGTTTTGTCGCAAAGTTATGGCTGATCCAGGGGCTCACCACCAGTTCGCACGGTTCGCTGCTGATTGCCATGTTGTTGCTCAGTAGTCTGGCGGTGCTGGTGGCATTCAGCCGCGCTGGCAGCGTGTTGTTTTGGCGCGCACAGCCACCGCTGCAAACACCGCAACCGCCGGTAGCTCCTTTTGCCCGAACCCCGATTGTCGCTTTAGTACTATTGTTGCTGGCCGGGCTACAGCTGGTGCTGTTTGGACAGTGGTGGACACAATTCTGTGTCGATGCCATCGCTCAGCTCATGGCCGTAAGTGGAGGTTCCTGATGCGAAATACTTTATTTGCCACCCCACTGCGCAGTGCCTTGTTGTTCCTGGTCTGGGTTGCGTTGCATAACAGCGTATCGCCCGTGGTGCTGCTCAGTGGAGCTATTCTGGCGATATTAGTCCCCTGGATCAGTCGTGGTTTTCGTGAGGCGCAGCCACAGATCAAGCGTTATGGTTTGTTTGGCCGTTATTTGTTGATGGTATTGTGGGACATTGTTGTTGCGAATCTGCAGGTGGTGAAAGTGGTGCTGGGGCGCAACAGTGCACTGAAACCGGGTTTTGTATTGTTGCCGCTGGATTTACGTGAACCGCTGCCGCTGACTATTCTGGCTGCCACTATTTGTCTGACGCCTGGTACTGTCAGCGCTGAATTATTGCCACGTCAGGCAGGTGATGCCCCGCAGTATTTATTGCTGCATGTGTTGGATTTGCACGATGAGGACACGTTGATCCGTGAGCTGAAACAACGTTACGAAGCGCCATTGATGGAGATATTCGCATGTTCAGTCTGATGCTGTTGGGTGTGATGGCGGTGATTATTCTGGCATTAGTCCTCAATATACTGGCGCTGTTGCGGGGGCCGGCAGTGGCCGACCGCTTGCTGGCGCTGGATACTATGTATATCAACAGCATCGCTTTGTTATTGGTTTATGGGATTTATGCCGCCAGCCAGCTGTACTTTGAAGCGGCGCTGCTGATTGCGATGCTGGGCTTTGTCAGCACTGTAGCTGTATGCAAATTCCTGCTGCGCGGCGATATTATCGAATAGGAGGCGTGATGACGGTATTAGAGTGGCTGATCAGTGGTTTATTGTGCGCCGGAGCGGTATTTGTCTTGCTTGGGTCTGTTGCGCTGCTGAAGTTACCGGATTTTTATACCCGGTTGCATGGCCCCACCAAAGCGACGACGTTAGGGCTGGGTAGTCTGGTGCTGGCGTCTTTGGCTTTTTTTAATCTGCAGCAGCAGACCTTGAGTTTGCAACAGCTGTTAATTGCGTTGTTTTTGTTTATTTCGGCGCCGGTCACTGCACATATGCTGATTAAAGTGGCAATGCATCACAAGCTGAAACATCATCCAACCACACAGGGCTTGGATAAACTACCGGCGGACTAGTCAGCCTGTAGGGCATTGCGGGGGATGTTAGTTTTCGTCAAATCCGGCGCGGATGAGCGTGGTGACCGCTGTTAAAGCGGCTTCAGCTTGCGTCCCTGTCGCCACCACATCAACATTCTTGCCTTTACTGCTGGCGAGCATCAATAGCGCCAGTACACTGCTGGCATCGGCGCTGCGGCCTTCCTGCTGCAATTCAATCTTGGCATCAAACTGCATGCAGAGCTGCGCCAGCTTCGTGGCAGCGCGGGCATGTAAGCCTAACTGATTGACGATAGTGACAGTTTCTTTAAAGCTATTTGCCATGGTGACGGACTAACTCCCGGTGACGGATTTGTACGTCTTCGCGTAAAGCGCGGAAACTCTCCGCCAAAGACTCAACAATATAAACAGAGCGGTGCTGGCCACCGGTACAGCCAATGGCAATGGTCAGATAACTGCGGTTATTGCGTTCCAGATGCGGCAGCCAGGTACTGATAAAGCTGTTGATTTGCCAGGTATACTTGGCTACAACCGGTTGCGCTTCCAGATAATCCTTCACTGGCTGGTCGAGGCCTGTCAGGATCTTCAGCTCGGGTTCCCAATGCGGGTTTGGTAAAAACCGCGCATCAAATACAAAATCAGCATCTTTGGGAATGCCGTATTTAAAGCCAAAAGATTCAAATAACATTACCAGCCGGCCGGTTTTCTGGCCGAGGATCCGCTCGCGCAACTGTTCAGTCAGCTGATGGACGTTCAGTTCAGTGGTGTCGATGTATAAGTCGGCGCGGCTGGAGATTGGATCTAACAGTTGTTGCTCACGCTGAATTGCTTCATCCAGTGACATCGCCTGATGCGACAACGGATGCAGCCGTCGGGTTTCACTGAAGCGTTTAATCAGGCTGGTATGGTCGGCATCGAGATATAAAATCGTCAGCTCGACCTTACGTGGCAGGTAAGACAGGATCTCGGTCAGTTCTTCCGGCTCCTGCGGCAGGTTACGCACATCGATACTGACGGCAACCCGCTCGTACTGGCCCATGACTGCATTGGCCAAAGTCGGCAGTAAGTTGACCGGGATATTGTCGACACAGTAGTAGCCCAGATCTTCCATCACCCGCAATGCTACGGATTTGCCGGAACCTGATCTGCCGCTGACTACCAGGAGTTTCATTTAGCAGTTCCTGTGTCGGCGCAGCTTAACAACAGCTGATACAAGGCTTGATCAGAAGCTGCATGACGAATTTTGCGGGTTATCTCTTTTTGACTTAATAGGCGGGCGATGCCGGCTAATGTGGTCAAATGCGTCTGGCATTGATTTTCCGGGATCAGGATGGCGCAAAATATATCGACCGCCTGATTATCAATAGCATCAAACTGGATGGCATCCTGGCTGACAACAAACACCAGCACCGGCGCAGTCACGCCTTTGAGTTTGCCGTGCGGAATGGCGATACCGCCACCAATCCCGGTCGAGCCGAGTTTTTCACGTGCCATCAGCGCTTCGAACACAGTTGATTCGGCAAGCTCCGGCATATGCTGGTGCGCGAGTTCCGCAATGTATTCGAGGATACGTTTTTTACTATTAAAAAGGACCGCACTTTTTGTGCAGTCCTCCGATAACATTGAGCTTAGGTTCATAAATCCAGAGTTCAGTGACGAGAAATCTTCTCTTTGTGTTTGATGACCTGACGATCCAGTTTGTCGATCAGGAGGTCGATCGCGGCGTACATATTATCATCTTCACACTGCGCAAACACCTCTCCGCCGTTTAAATGCAGTTTAGCCTCGGCGAT
>CBFGPY010000254.1:0-5065 GCA_965650755.1 uncultured Chromatiaceae bacterium
TCACCGGAAAAGTTGCTGTTAACCGAAGAGATCCGCCAGGTCGTTTTCGACACGATAGAAAAATTACCGGAAGAATTGCGCACCGCTATCACGTTGCGCGAGTTAGACGGTCTGAGTTATGAAGAAATTGCTGAGGTGATGGGGTGCCCAATCGGTACCGTCCGCAGCCGGATCTTCAGAGCCCGGGAAGCGATAGACACCCAGTTGAAGCCACTTGTTGGCTGATTTATCAACGAAGACAGGAATTAGTATGTCGTCTGAACATCAAGAATGGCTGTCCGCGGCCAGTGATAATCAAAGCGTCAGTGCAGAGCAGCTCGATTCGTTATTGTCTGATCCACAATTACAGGCCAGTTGGTTACGTTATCAGCTGGCGGGTTCAGTGATCCGGCAGGAATTGGCGCCACAGCTTGACGTCGATTTTGCTGACCGTTTCGCTGCCACGCTGGAACTGGAAGATAGTCATCAGCTGATCGCCGAAACAGTCCCTGCATTACAGCAGGTCACTGCGAGTGCAGTCAGCGGCAATCAGCCAGCTGCGAATCAGGGCTGGTGGAAAATGCTGATGCAAGGTGCAATAGCTGCAGGTGTGGCCATTGTCGCGGTGGTTGGCGTGCAACAAACTCAGCAGAAACCGGATGATGCACTGACCACGCCGCTGCCTGTGCTGCAAACCAGCCCGATCGGCGGTGTCGCAGCGCCTGTAAGTCTGAGCCAGACTTCAGTCGAATCCCGTTTTACCCCGCAGCAGCAACAGCAGCAGCTGGAACAACAACGCCGGCTGCAGGAACTGATGCAGGCGCGTCAGCAACAAATCCGTCTGATGGAACAGGCTGCTGCTCAGCAAGTTAAAAAAGACACGACGGATGAGGGTAAAGGTCAACAACAGTGAGTCTGACCTCATTCCGTATCAGTGCCGGCTGGTTCTGCAGTCTGGCCCTTGCACTCTGCAGTCTGTCGGCGCTGGCCGACGACTGGCAGCAGTTTGATCGCACTCAACAAGCAGTGCGCAAGTTCAATTTTGACGTCTCCTTCGTCCAGGTCAGACCCAATCAGCTGATCACTTACCGTTGGCTGCACGGTATTCATGAGCAGTCTGGTTCCTTGTCAGTACCGCTGGAGCTGGAACGGTTATTGTTACAAGATGGCGTTGGTACTGACACTTTCCGCCGTGGTGATAAAGTTTATTACGCCGCACCTGATGCGCCCGTGATAGTCACGCAAAACGATTCGATTAAAGAACTGCCTGCCATTTTGTTTGAACCGTTGCCGGTGATTCAGCAGCTATATGACATAGTGCCGGGTAGCAGCGTACCTTTGTCAGGCCGCACCGCTCAGCTATTGAGGCTGAGTGCCCGCGATACCAGTCGCTACAGTTATTGGCTATGGCAGGATGCGGAGACTGGCTTCCCACTGCGGGTTGATACTGTTGATGAACAAAATTTGGTACTGGACCGTTGGATGGTAGTGCATCTGCAGTTAAAACCCAGCTTACCGGCGGAGCTGCAGAGTCTGATCAGTGCTCAATTACCCGAGCAGCCGCATGCGCTGGCTCAAAGCCAGGCGCCACAAGATCAATTCAGACTGAACTGGATCCCGCCGGGCTATCAGCTGCTGGCGCAGCAGGCGCCGGTCAGTACCCGCAGTGTCCCTGTACTGGCGAACTGGTTGCTGAGCGATGGTTTGCATCAGATTTCGGTGTTTGTGCAACCGACAGCGCGTTTGCCGGAACAGCAGCTCAGAGATGGCGCTACGACTATTTTGGTAACCACCCGGCAAAATCTGGATGTGACAGTTATTGGTCCTCTGCGTCCGGAATTGGCGGCTAAGCTGGCCGCTGCGGTCGAATAATTCTGCACAGTGCGGCACTGAACAGTTCAGTCGCCGCATTGAGATCCAGCACCGGCTCCGATAGAATCGTGCTCTGCCTCAGCTTGAGCTTTGTCCATGATCACACCTTCTGAAGATAAATCCTGCCATACGCCACGGCAACCAGAGACTGTCGCGCTGCAGACTTTGCTGGTCACCGCGACCGTATTGCGGCAGGACGATGATGGCGTTTGGCTCAGCACGCCGCTTTCCACCAGTTGCAGCGGCTGTAATCAGCAGGATAGTTGCAGTAGTGGTCTGGTTGCCAAAGCGCTGCCAGTGCGCCAACAGCAGCTGTTTCTGGCCGGCGCCGCGACACTATTACCCGGACAACAGGTCGAGATCAGTGTGTCGCCCGGCGCTATTCTTGGCTCTGCGTTGCTGGTTTATTTATTACCATTAGCCGTGTTTATCGCAACCCTTTTGCTTGGTCAGTTGCTGCAATGGCATGAATTAGCGGCCCTTGCTGGCGCTATACTCGCTACTGCAGCGGTGTTTCGCAGCGTACAGCGAATCGAACGGGGCCGGGCAGGTCAGTTACAAATTCAGTTAGTCCGGGTCCTACCTGACCTTGCGGTGACACAAGTGCCAGCAACAGGTCGCTCTGCTTGAAGAACACAGTGCAAGCAGCAGGGAATTAGAGTACAATTCGCGGCAATTTTAATCTGCCGCAAGGCGCAGCGGCCTGACCGCCTGCGAATTCACTTGCTGCTTCACAGCTCAGTTTTGATTGGAAAAAATGTCTAAAATATCCCACATCCGTAACTTCTCGGTGATCGCCCACATTGACCACGGTAAATCGACTTTATCGGATCGACTGATCCAGTTCTGCGGCGGTCTGTCTGACCGGGAAATGCAGGAACAAGTACTGGATTCAATGGATCTGGAACGTGAACGTGGTATTACCATTAAAGCCCAGAGCGTCACGCTGAACTACAAAGCCAAAGATGGCGAAACTTATCAGCTGAATTTTATCGACACACCGGGCCACGTTGACTTCACCTATGAAGTTTCCCGTTCGCTCGCTGCCTGTGAAGGTGCGCTGCTGGTGGTTGACGCTGGTCAGGGCGTTGAAGCACAGACAGTCGCCAACTGTTACACCGCGCTGGAACTGAACCTCGAAGTATTACCGGTTCTGAACAAAATCGACTTACCACAGGCTGAGCCTGACCGTGTTGCCGAAGAAATCGAAGACATTATCGGTATCGAAGCGGTTGGCGCAGTGCAGTGTTCAGCCAAAACCGGTGTGGGTATTGAAGATGTGCTGGAAACTATCGTCAAAGGCATTCCATGCCCGGAAGGTGATGTTGACGCTCCGACACAAGCTTTGATCATCGACTCCTGGTTCGACCCTTACCAGGGTGTTGTGTCTTTAGTGCGTGTCAAACACGGTAAAATCCAGGCTAAAGACAAAATCAAAATCATGTCCAGCGGTGCCGTGTATGAAGTCGACAAGGTCGGTATCTTCACGCCAAAAGCCACCAACACAGGTATTCTGAGCACAGGCGAAGTAGGTTTTGTCATCGCCGGTATCAAAGAAATCAAAGGCGCGCCGGTTGGCGATACGCTGACCTTAGCGAAAAACTCGGCCGCTGAGCCTTTACCTGGCTTTAAGCGGATCAAACCACAGGTTTATGCCGGTGTGTTCCCGGTGTCTTCGGATGACTATGAAGATTTCCGCGATGCCTTAGAGAAACTCAGCTTAAACGATTCGTCATTGTTCTATGAACCAGAAAGTTCCAGCGCATTGGGTTTTGGCTTCCGTATTGGTTTCCTTGGCATGTTACATATGGAAATCATTCAGGAACGTCTGGAGCGTGAATACGACCTGGACCTCATTACCACAGCGCCAACAGTCGTATATGAAGTGTTGACCAAAGCCGGTGAAGTGGTGATGGTGGATAACCCGAGCGACCTGCCGCCGGTGGGTAATATCGATGAAATCCGTGAACCTATCGTCGAAGCCCATATTCTGGTACCACAGGAATACTTAGGCAACGTTATCAACCTCTGTATTGAAAAGCGCGGTGTGCAGATCAATATGAGTTACCACGGCCGCCAGGTTGCAGTGGTATACGAGCTGCCGATGGCTGAAGTGGTGATGGACTTCTTTGACCGGCTGAAATCGACCAGTCGTGGTTATGCCTCACTCGACTATTCATTCAAGCGTTTCCAGGTGTCAGACATGTCACGCGTAGACATTCTGATCAACGGTGAGCGTGTCGATGCACTGGCGATTATCAGTCACCGCGATTTTGCCCAAAGCCGCGGCCGCGAACTGGCGGAAAAGTTAAAAGAACTGATCCCACGTCAGATGTTTGATATTGCCATCCAGGCAGCGATTGGCGCGCATGTGATTGCCCGTACCACGGTTAAACAGCTGCGGAAAAACGTCTTAGCCAAGTGTTATGGCGGTGACGTCAGCCGGAAGAAAAAGCTGTTACAGAAACAGAAAGAAGGTAAAAAACGGATGAAACAGGTCGGTAACGTGGAAGTGCCGCAAGAGGCGTTCCTGGCCATCCTGAAAGTCGGTAAATAACAAGCCCGCCATGCACCTCAGAGCACCGCAGCAACAGCCGGTGCTTTGTTTTTTCTGCAAAACGGACTTACAGCTGGTAACAATATAATCCGGCAGGGCGCTCGCCAGCGGCCTGCAATTTTCAGTAAGCTCAGATAGTTATCTGAACGAGGAACGAGAATCTCATGGCTGGATATTTTGCAATACTGTTGGTCGTCCTGACACTGGTGTCGGGTTTAATTTGGTTAATCGATACTTTAGTGTTTAAACCAAAACGCGCCAAAGATGCGCCTTTACCATATGTTACTGAAACGGCTCGGGATATTTTCCCGCTGATCGCCATCATCACCATTTTCCGCTCTTTTATTTATGAGCCGTTCCAAATTCCGTCTGGCTCTATGATGCCAACCTTATTGGTCGGTGACTTTATTCTGGTGGAAAAGTTTTCTTATGACATCAAAGACCCGGTCTGGCGCAGCACTTCCCGCGTCAGCGGACCGGCGATATCGCTCGCCTTCTTGAGCGGCGGGAAGAGATGGGTCCAGCCCATCTTCTCGGTGAGGCTGCTGAAGGTACCTTCGATCGGACGCCAGAGGCCGCCATGGCAGCCCAATGAGGTGACCTCGCTCCAGGCCTGGCCGGTCAAGCGGAAAGCCCAGTATTGCGGATGGCCGAAGA
>CBFGPY010000255.1:0-5050 GCA_965650755.1 uncultured Chromatiaceae bacterium
GGCTTTGGTTGTAGCGACGGCGTGTTGCTGATTACACAATCCGGCACCACTTATACCGCCAGTAAAATCGCCAATCCGGCCGATATCACCGGCACCAATAGGGTTGGTACTGTCGAAGGACACGATGATGCGGCACATTTTGTCGGACTCGCGGGTGCGCTGGTATTTGCTGTTGATCCAAAGACCAACACCATGAGCAAAATCGACTGGCAGGCACCGGCCAATGCTGCCATCGTCGGTTATGGCTTTACCGCCAAAGCCAAACACTTTGTGCTGCTGGATAATCAGGGTTATCTGACCGTGCTGAATTACAATGGCAGCGCTTTTACGCTGGCTGGTAAAGTGCAGGTCGCAAGCGGGTTGAGCGCCATGCCAACCGGCAGCAGTCTGCAACTGACACTGGCGGGCAGCGAATACCGCGCTTATGTCAGTCACCCGGTGAACAAAGCTGTGGTAGCGGTCGATTTGGCTAAATTACAGGTGACATCAACGCTGCAGTTAAACTACACCCCGCACAAGTTGACCTGGTTGGGTATCCCGCAATAATTCTTCAGCTTTGTGCCATGCAATTCCACGCCGGCTTGTGCCGGCGTGTTTTTTCCGCCACATCGTGATTGTGCTGCGACACAGCGCACTGGTAGCTTAGTGAGGCTGCACCGGTATTCATCGTTTGAACAAGGGAACTGACCGCATTCGTTGATCCTGAGCACTTTGCTTTGCGTTGAGACAGTGCAGAATCCCGCAATAACTTTTTTGGCGATTGCCACAACCCGCATTGGAGCCGATTACATGAGACTCACGCTGACCTGGCTTGGTATTTTTACTGCAATGATGCTGGCCATGCCTGCCATTGCCCAGCAAAAGCCATCAGGCCCTGCAGTTCCTGTAGTGGTTGCCGCTGTGACTGCGCAGGATGTACCGGTCTGGCTGCGCGGTATTGGCCAGGTGAAACCGCAGCAAAGCGTTGAGATCCGGCCGCAGGTCGATGGTTTATTGCAGCAGGTGCTGGTGCGCGAAGGCGAGATGGTCACAGCCGGTCAGTTGCTGGCGACGCTGGATGACCGTGCTATTAAGGCAGCGCTGGCGCAGGCCAAAGCGCAGCGTGCTGTGGTAGAAGCCAAACTCAATGTGGCCAAACGCGATTTACAGCGTTATCAGAATTTAAGCCAGAGCCAGGCCATTTCCGCCCAGCAAAAAGACCAGCAGCAGGCCAATGTGCAGCAGCTGCAGGCTGAACTGCAAAGCGTTGATGCGCAAATCAATGCACAGCAAGTGCAATTATCCTTCACGCAAATTCATGCGCCTATCGCCGGTCAGGTGGGTATTCGCAATGTCGATGCCGGTAACTATGTGCGCCCGTCGGACACCCAGGGTTTATTTTCCGTGGTGCAGCTTGACCCGATCAGCGTAGAAATGGCTCTGCCGCAAGCACAGCTGCCGCAGTTACAACAGCTGATGCAGCAAGTGCGTCAGCAGCAGGCAGTGCCGGTCGAAGCTTTTGTACAAGACGGCGGCGAAAAACTCGCCAGCGGCACTTTGGCCGTCGTGGATAACAAAGTCAGCCCAGGCAGCGGCACTATCCGTATCAAAGCTGATTTTGCCAATCCGGCGCAGGCCCTGTGGCCGGCACAGACTGTGGTGGTGGCGCTTCGCAGCAAATTATTACCTCAGGCGCTGACCATTCCGGTCAAAGCGCTGCAACAAGGCCCACAAGGCGCTTTTGTCTGGTCTGTCGATGGTGATAAAGCAAAAGTGCAGCCGGTGCAAGTGCTGGAAAGTAATGAGACTGTGGTGGTGGTGAGCGGCGTCAGCGCCGGAGCGCAAGTAGTGGTCGATGGTCAAAGCCGGCTGCGGCCGGGGGCCACTGTGGTGATTAAAACCGCTGCTGAGCAGGCACAAGCAAACAAAGCGAAAAAAGACGCTAAACAAGCCGCGGCGGAGCACGCAGCATGAATAGCCGCAGTATTTTTGCCTGGTGCATGCAGCACCCGATCGGCACAGTGCTGCTGACCTGTGCCTTAGTGCTGATGGGGATTCTGGCCTTTCCGCGCCTGTCGATTGCGCCTTTGCCGGAAGCTGAATTTCCGACCATTGAAGTCAGCGCCCGTTTACCCGGCGCCAGCGCGGAAACGATGGCCTCAGCCGTTGCCACGCCGCTGGAAGTCGCGCTCAGTGTGGTGCCCGGCATCACTGAAATGACCTCGAGCAGCGCGCTCGGTTCGGTTAATATCACGCTGCAGTTTGTGCTGGAAAAAGATATCGATGCCGCCGCGCAGGAAGTGCAGGCAGCGCTTAATCAGGCTGCGGGTCGTTTGCCGGATATGCCAAATCAACCGACCTGGCGCAAAGCCAATCCGTCGGACAGCCCGATTTTAATCATCGGTGTGACCTCAGAAACGCTGTCGCGCACACAAATCAGCGACCTGGCCGAAACCGTGCTGGCGCGTCAGCTCAGCCAGATTTATGGCGTCGGCGAGGTGTTTATCGGTGGCCAGCAAAAGCCGGCCATTCGTATTCAGGCGCGGCCGGAAGTGCTGGCAGCCAATAACTTAACGCTGGCTGATATCCGCGCTGTGGTACAAAAAGCCAGTGTCAATCAGCCGAAGGGCGCGTTATTTGGTGCCAACCGGGTGTCGACGCTCGCGGTCAACGACCAAATCTTCAGTGCTGACGAATATGGCCAGCTGATTGTCAAATACGACAACGGCAACCCGGTGTATCTGCGCGATGTCGCCAATGTAGTGGCCGGTGCGGAAAATGACTTTGTGCAGATTTGGCCGAACGGTGAATCGGGTGTGGCGCTGATTATCCGCCGCCAGCCGGGCGCCAATATTGTCGCGACCGCTGATGCCATTCAGGCGGCACTGCCGCAGCTGGTGTCGGCGTTACCTGCTGATATTAAAGTTGAAGTGTTTAACGACCGCACCCGCACTATTCGTGCTTCGCTGGCAGAAGTGGAGCTGACGCTCGCCATTGCCGTGGTGCTGGTCATCGCAGTAATGGCGGCGTTTTTAAAGCAGTGGTCGGCAACCTTAATAGTCACAGCAGTGCTGTTGGTGTCCTTGATTGCCACCTGCGCCTTTATGTATGTCGCCGGTTTTAGCCTGAATAACCTGACCTTGGTGGCTATCGTCATTGCGGTTGGCTTTATCGTCGATGATGCGATAGTGGTGATTGAAAACATCCATCGTTATCTCGAATTGGGCCTCAGTAAAACCGAAGCGGCACTGAAAGGCGCGCAAGAGATTGGGTTTACCGTGATTTCGATTTCAGTGTCGCTGATCGCGGCCTTTATCCCGCTGCTGTTTATGGGCGGTATTATTGGCCGGTTGTTTCTGGAGTTCTCGTTAACCGCCGCCGCGGCTATTTTGATTTCAGTAGTGGTGTGTCTGACCTTAGCCCCGACGCTGGCGTCGATTTTTATGGATAAAGCGCCGCATCATGATGCCAACAATCCCGGCTTGTTCGACCGGCTGGTGCAGCGTTATGACCGGGTGCTGACCTGGGCTTTAGCGCATCAGCGTGTGATGCTTTGCGTGTTTGGCCTGACGCTGGCCGGCAGTGTGGCAAGCTTTATCGCTATCCCAAAAGGGTTTTTCCCGCTGCAGGACACTGGTTTTGTCATCGGTTCTACCCAGGCCGCGTCGGATATTTCCTATGAAGACATGGTGGCCAAACACAAGCAGCTGGAAGATATCCTGCGTAAAGACCCGGACATCACTGGCTTTAACCATGCGGTCGGCGGCAATAATTCGACCGGGGCAGGACGGATCTGGATAGTGCTGAGCGACCCGGATGACCGCGACGCCAGCGCCAGTGAAATCATCGACCGCTTGCGGCCGCAGTTTGCGCAAATCCCTGGGCTGCAGGTGTTTTTACGCGCCTCGCAGGATATTAACTTAGGCGCCAACCAGGGCCGGGCGCAGTATCAGTATGTGTTAAAAGCGCTGGATAGCGACGAACTGGCGAGCTGGACCAATCAGCTCACGGCAAAACTTCGGCAAAACCCGTTGTTCACTGATTTGTCCAACGACCTGCAGTGGGACGCTAATATCATCCGGCTGGAACTGGACCGCCAGGCTGCAGCGCGCTTGGGTTTTACCGCCGCTGATCTGGACCAGGCTTTGTATGACGCTTTTGGTCAGCGCCAAATCAGCGAATATCAGACCGAAACCAACCAATACAATGTGATTCTGGAAGTAAGCCCCGAACAACGTGGCCGCGCCGACAGCCTGAATTATTTCTACCTGCGCTCGCCGCTGACCGGCGACATGGTGCCGCTACTGAGCTTTGCCAAAGTGTTGCCGGCACAAAGTGGCCCTGTGGTGATTGCCCACCACGGTATGCAGCCGGCGGCGAATATCTCCTTTAACCTGGCGGCCGGCGTGGCGCTTGGCGATGCGGTGAAAGCGCTGGAGCAGGCGCGCGCTGAGCTGAATATGCCAGCGGCGGTGCTCGGTACTTTCTTAGGTGCTGCGCAGGCGTTTCAGGATTCACTCGCCAGTCAGCCGCTGCTGATCCTGACTGCATTGCTGGCGGTTTATATCATCCTTGGTGTTTTGTACGAGAGTTTTGTCCACCCGCTGACGATTCTGTCGACGCTACCGTCGGCGGCGATTGGCGCTATCGGGCTGCTGTGGTTATGGGGCTTAGATTTCTCCATCATGGCGCTGATTGGCATCATTCTGCTCATCGGTATCGTGAAGAAAAACGGCATTCTGATGGTCGACTTTGCCCTGCAGGCGCAGCGCGAACAGGGCTTAAGCGCACGTGATGCCATTCACCAGGCCTGTCTGGTGCGGTTTCGCCCTATCATGATGACGACGCTCGCCGCGATTCTCGGCGCAGTGCCGCTGCTGCTTGGCTTTGGCACCGGTTCTGAACTCCGGGTGCCGCTTGGGGTGGCGATTGTCGGTGGGCTGGCCTTTAGCCAGATCCTGACGTTACTGACCACGCCTGTGGTGTTTCTGACGCTGGATAAGTTGTTTTTGCAAAAACGCCGGCAGGCCTAATCGGCGCTCAGCGCCTTTTTTTCGTGGTACAGCGCATT
>CBFGPY010000256.1:0-4997 GCA_965650755.1 uncultured Chromatiaceae bacterium
CGTTCCCCACGAAGGTTATACACCTCGAGGCCTGAACGTTTATCGGTCGCCAGAATGCGGCTGCTCGCCGGGTCGGTGGCATGATGCCAGAATGCCGGGTCGTCAATCACATCGCCGCGGGTGCTGGTTGAGGCGGTTTCCAGTGTGGCCTGCAGCTGCGGAAACACCACTGCCGTTGTGGTTTGTTGCGGCTGTAACCGGATGGGCAGCGTCGCGCTCAGCAGCGGCTGCACGTCGAGTAAATGCGCCGGCTCGGCAGCGAATTGCAGGGCAATCTGCTGATTGTTGTGCTGCAGTGACATACTTTGCAGAGCAAGCTCAGTCGACAGCGGGGTTGCCGTCGCACTGAAACTATCATCTGCGGCAGGAGTAAAACGCAGCAGCCGCGCCGGTTCAGCTTCCAGTGCCAGCAGCTGGCCGTCCGGTAGCAGCTGCAGCGCACTGATTTCGCTTTGAATGGCACCAAAGGGCTGGCGTGCCTGCATCAGCGTACCGGCTTCATCCGATTCTGCTTCAGCGTTAAAGCGCCACAAGCCCTGTGGTTCGCTGATATACAACACACTTTTGCTGTGATCGACCGCACAGGATTTGGCGTCATACGGCAGGTTCAGCACGCGCATCGGCAGCGGCTGTGGCAACCACTGCGTGTGCTGTTGCAGCAACAGTTGGTCGGCGCCGCCGCGATCGCCAATGACAAACAGGCTCAGCTGCTGATTTTCTTTGCTGTGATAAAAACACAGGTCTTCGGCAACGCGGCTGGTCAGGGTGTAGTTGAACCTTGGTTGAAGCGCACCGGCCCGATACTGCCAGAGCCACAATTGCTGGGTTTCCTTATCAACGGCGCTGATGAGCAGCTCATCGGCTTGCTGCTGTAACAAAGTCAAGCGTTCAAAGCGGCCTGGGGCGCTTGCCAGCACTTTGCCTTTTGCGTCCAGTACTTGCAGTGCGTGCGCATCGGTGCGCAGCTGCAGGGCCTGGCCAGCCACAGTGGCTGTGGCGCTGTAAGTGCCTCTGATGGCCAACTGCTGCACAGCAATCGGGCTGGCTGCGCTGTGACTCGCATCGGCAATTTTCGCCTGTTGCTGACAGCCGGAGAGATTCAAGAGTACAGCGCAGCTGAGCATAGTGAATGGTAAGACAGGATATTTCACTTGATACGCTCCCGTCTTAGTGGCTGATTTGCAGGCCAAGCGCAAAGCTGCGGCCGTACTGTTCGTATTGGAAATTGGCATAACGCTGTCCGGTATAAGCGTAATACGGCTCGTCATTCAGGTTGACGATGTTGAAGTACAGCTGCACCGAGTCTGACCACTGATATTTACTGGAAAAATCCAGCTGCAGATGGTCGTCGGCAAAAACGTCATAGGCCGCATCATCCAGTTCGCCGACTTCGGCTAAATAAGCCGATTTATAGTTGGCAGCAAGGCGAAGGCTCAGAGCCTCGGTTTCATAGCCAATCGCAATGTTAGCGGTGCGATCCGACTGGCTCGGCAGCGTAATATCACGCTGTTGCCATTTGCCGTCATCGAGATAGCCGAGGCTGGCATCCGAGCGGGTCAACGTCAGGTTGGCCGACAGCAGCATCCGGTCCAGCCAGTTACCAAAGCCAGACAGCTGATGCACGGCGTTGAGTTCAATGCCGCTTAAACGGGCTTTGTCGCCATTGCGATAGGTCTCTGCCACAGCAAAGTTTTCATAACCTGTGCTGCCGGCAAGGTCGGCCTGATAGATAAAGTGCTGAATATCTTTGTAAAACACCATGGCCGATAACACACCAAGGCCGTCGGCATAATATTCTATGCCGAGGTCCAGGTTGTCTGAGGTCAGGGCTTTGAGATCCGGGTTACCAAAGCTGGCTTCGAGTTCTCCATCGTCTTCTTCCAGCAGATAAGCCGGTGCCAGCTGAGCAAAGTTCGGCCGCACCAGAGAGCGGCTGTAAGACGCGCGGACCTGCGCATGGTCATTGAGCTGATAGCGGCTAATCAGCGCCGGTAACCAGTCGCTATGACTGGTGTCGGCGGTGGTCGCGGTGAACGTATCCTTTTCACCGTCATAACGGATGCCGTTGCTGTCGCGCTGTTCATGCTCATAACGGGCCCCGGCGACTAAATGCCACAGGTCGCCTTCCCATTGCGCCATCAGATAGCCGGCAGTTAACTGCTCGTCAGCTTTGAAGTTATTGATGGCGGACTCAACATCATCGACATAATCATCTTTGTCTAAGTTATTGACCAGGCTATAAATACTGCTTGCGTTGATCGCAGGGCCAAAGCGGGCAGGGGCAAAATCGACGCTGCTGTTGCTGTATTGACTGAGGCTCAGCGCTTTGACGCCGGCATCCTCGAAGTCCTCAAAGGCCCACACCGTTTCCCGGGCCGTTTTTTCGCGTTGGCTGATTTTCAGACCGGTTTTCAGCTGCCAGACACCTTCGGCAGCAATAAACTCACGGCTCAGATCTGCCCGCACATTATGCTCCTGCTCTTTGGTGTAGGTGTCGCCCATCTCGACTTCGTCGATGCTGAAACCGTCGGCGAGATAAGCCGCATCCGGCGCGATCAGCTGCAACATGTCGCCGCCCTGAAACCCCAGCCCTGTTTTGAATTTCTGTACAAATGCAGCACCTGAGATGCTAAAAGGCGTGTCCTCGTCAGCCTGACTGCTGCCGGCTTCCAGTTGCCACTCGTAAGCGCCTTGCTGCTGTTTAGTGCCAAGCACCAGTGCGCTGATACTTTGCTGTTCTTCACGTTGTTTCAGCTCACGCACCAGTTTGCCTTTACCGGTGGCGCCGGCAAGTTGCGCGCTGTCGAACTCAGTGATCAGCGCCTGCCGGCTTTCATCGTCGGTAAATCGGCTATACAAAGTGCGGACATAATATTCGGTCAGGCTGTCGGGTCTGTAATCGGCGTTTAATGCCAGACCTAAGCGTTCGCGGCTGATCTGATAGTCGCGTAGTTCAAATTCTTCCAACGCCGCTTGGTCATCAGCGAAATCCCATTTACCGCCGGTTTCGCTGTTGTCGGAGCCAAATTTACGTTTGGTCAGACTCGCAGCAAAGGCGATGCCGAGGCTGTCGCTGTTGTCGCCGACATCAAACAGCCGGGTCGCGACGCCGGAAATTTTCGGGCTTTGTGCATCTACCAGACTGTTGTGGCCGGCTTCCGCGGTGAAACTGTAGAAATCACCACTTCGGTCAAACGCAGATAAGCTCTTCAGCTCGATCGTGCCGCCTAAAGAACCAGCCGGCATATCCGGCGTCAGGGTTTTGCTGACTTCGACTGATTCGAGTAAATCGGCTGGGATCACATCGAGCGCGACCGCGCGGCGGCCCGCTTCTGGCGCGGCCAGCGACGTACCGTTGTAAGTCACGGCGTTGTAATCCGGTGCCAGACCACGGACGCGGACAAAACGGCCTTCGCCCTGATCGCGCTCGACTGAGACACCAGCCAGCCGCTGTAAGGCTTCACTAGCGTTGCTGTCCGGGAACTGACCCATTTCATCGGTACTCGCCACAGTCACAATGCCAGCGGCATTGCGCTGGCGGCTCAGCGCTTTACTGACAGCGCCGGACTGGCCGGTTACTTCCACATGCTCCAGGCTGTTATCCACGGCGCGAAGTTTGATATCACCCAGCAGCAACGGATCGGCCGCGATAATCAAGGCTTGTTCAGCCAGCGCCGCGCCGACATAACGCACCTGCAGCGTGTAGTTACCTGCAGGCAGCTTCGGAAACACAAAGCGGCCATCGGCGGCGGTGGTGCGGCTTAAATTCAGTTCGCGGATCACCACTTCAGCGCCCGGTAACAGCCGCTGTTGGTTGTCGGTGATGCGGCCACTCAAAGCGGCATCGGCATATGCAGTGCCAGTTGTAGCAGCAGTGAGACAAAGGGCAAGCCAAATTGCCCGGCTGAGCCGGTGTGGATGAAATAAAGGTTGAGAGGTCATAACGGTTTCCAGAGCTGAAGGACAATTTTCTGCCAGCTATTGTGCGAAGGCTGTGTGACAGCTACAGCGACAAAAAACCGATGTTTTGTGTTGGGCGGACCCGGGTCTTTGCAGCACAAGGTGGGGACTTATTTGTCATGCAGTTGTCACCGCACTGTCACAGGGCCTGCCGACAATCAAAGGTTTAGATCTGGCGGATTGGCGCAGAGGGCTTTTTACATGTGGCGATATCACCGGCAAAAACTCATTGTTTGCCTGCTCTTGTTGCTGGCGGTGCTGGTGCTGGCGTTTCAGCAGGGGGAACTCAAAGCCTGGGCGCTGCGGGACAGCGTCGACAGTCTGGGCGAAGCGGTGACACTGGCGGTCTGTGGTGCCTGGCTCAGTCTTATTATCAGCAGCCGGCCTGTGGGGCGTATCACCAACTATCTGTTTTTTGGCAGTTTTTTACTGCTGTTTTCCGCCACTTTAGATTTGGCCGATGAATTTCTTGATTATCCGCCACAGCAGCGGTTGCTGAGCTGGCTGGAATCTTTTCCGGCACCGGTTGGTATGGTGTTGCTGACCATCGGCCTCTATGGCTGGCATCGCGAACAGCAAGTCATCAGCCGGCAGCTACAGGGCCGCGAAGGTTTTTTACGCGACCACCAGCTGATTGACCCGCTGACCCAGCTGTATGGCCCGGTCTATTTACACGCAGTGCTGAACCGTGAGATTAAGCTGCGCCGGCCGGGTCAGACCTTGTCGCTGTTATTGCTGGATATTCAGGGCTTTGCCGCTTACAACCGCCATTTTGGCGTGACGGCCGGCGACGAGTTACTGCAGCGTCTGGCGATTTGGTTTGCCGGTCAGTTGCGGCCACAGGATGTGATTTGTCGCTACAGCGGCGATTGTTTTGTCCTATTACTGCCAGACACCCCATCCGGCAGCGCCGAATTGCTGGCGCAGCATTTACAAAGCCAGCTGCAGCATATCTGTACTGATCCGCTGGTGCTGCAGACTGTGGTCCAGCCGGTGCAGGAGCAAACTGCTGCCGCAGCACTGCAACAGCTGGAGCT
>CBFGPY010000257.1:0-4970 GCA_965650755.1 uncultured Chromatiaceae bacterium
CTATCAACTGCACCAAAGATACACAGACGCCGAACAGGCGTTGCGGGATGACAGTGCCAACCGCCTATTGGCTTATCAGTTAACAAAAGGCGAGTTGCTGAAAAAAAATCAGCAGCTGAAATTGATGAAAGAAGAATTCCGCGTCATAGAACTTGAAAATCAATTGAAAAAACAACAGGCTGAGCGAGACAGCTTGTATATAGGGTTACTGAGTTTTGCCAGTATTTTGCTGGTCTTCGTTACCTACAGGCTGATCCGCCGTCACCGCTATTACAAACTGGCGGCAGAAAACGACGGCCTGACCGGCATCAGCAACCGGCACTTTTTTGATTTGCAGCTGCAAAAGCAGGTGAAACGCTGTAAACAGCAGCAAAAGTCTCTGGGCGTTATAGTTTTTGATTTAGATTTTTTTAAGCTGATCAATGACAATTACGGCCACGACGTCGGAGACAAAGCGCTACAGGCCACAGTGCGCATCTGTAACCATTTTATCCGCAGTGGTGATATTTTTGGCCGCATTGGTGGCGAAGAGTTTGCAATTGCGCTGCCGGATTGCCAGCCCGATAAAGTGCTGATGCTGGCAGAGATCTGCCGCGATGCAATAGAGCAGCTCGATTGCAGTGAGTTCCAGCCTGGGCTCAAACTTACTGCCAGTTTTGGTGTCTCTTACAGCCAGATCAGTGGCTACCAGACAGCAGAGCTGATGCGCCATGCTGATCAGGCGCTTTATCTAGCCAAATACAATGGCCGTAACCGCGTCGAAAGTTATGACCAGATGCAGCCCCATCCGGGTCGACCACTGATTAATACACCGCTGCGTTAAAACAGCAGCGCCGGTTGGTTTTCACGCTCAGGATAAACGCAGAAAACCGTCCGGTACCTGTTCCAGCAGAAATTGTTTTAACTGCTCGTCATTCAGTGGCCTGGCAAAATAATAGCCCTGGCCGACATCACATTTGTGCTTTTTCAACAGCTGCAACTGGGCGCGGTTTTCCACACCTTCTGCCACCACTGTTAATTCAAGCTTTTGCACCATGGCGATGGTAGAAACGATGATCTGATAATCCGCATCGTTTTCCAGCATACCAAAGACAAATGATTTATCGATTTTGATAATGTCGACCGGCATTTGTTTTAAGTAACTTAAGCTGGAATAGCCGGTGCCGAAGTCGTCAATGGCAAAATAAAAGCCGATGGCTTTAAGTTGACGCATCATCTGCAGCGTGGTCTCAATATTTTTCACCAGGGTGCGCTCGGTCAGTTCCAGCTCAAAATGATTGGCCGGTAGTCCGAACTCGTCGAGCAACCCCTGCAGAACCTGCGGCAACTGCGGGTCCAGAAATTGGCCGGCAGATAGATTAATCGCAATTCGGATATGCCGGTACCCCTGGCCAATCAGCTGTTGCACCAGTTCAAAACTGCGGCGGAACACCCAATACCCGAGCTCAACCATTTGCGGCGAATTCTCCAGCACACCGATAAATTCATCCGGCGTGACCATCCCCCGCTGCGGATGCGACCAGCGCAAAAGCGCTTCAAAACCAACTAAGCGTCCGGTAGATAATTCAATCTGTGGCTGTAATACCAGATAAAACTGTTGCAGGCGGATCGCATCTTTGATGTCACTTTCCAGCTGGATCCGGCTCGACAGACGCTGGTACATCTGCTGGTCATAGCCGGTAAAAGCCGCACCGCCCTGCTCCTTGGCGTTATACATCGCGATATCCGCCTGACGGATTAAATCGTCCGGCAAGGACAAAGGGTCTGACGACATCGCCACGCCGATACTGCCGGAGACATAAAACAGCTGGCCATTTAGCTCTACCGGTTGCTGAAACGCCAGCAAAATACGGTTCGCAACTTCGGCCGGATGGTCATCAGACATCACATCGGGTAACACCAGCACGAATTCATCACCACCGAACCTGGAAGCCAGATCAGTGGGCCGGATACAGGTTTTCAAACGGTTGGCAGCTTCGACCAGCAGCAAATCACCGGCAGCATGCCCCTGGGTATCATTGACCAGCTTGAAGTTATCCAAATCGAGAAATAACACTGCGATCCGCCCGGGGTGCCGTTCAAGTGCTGCTAAATATTTTTTCAGCTGGAACAACAACATATTGCGATTGGGCAAGCCGGTCAGCAGGTCGTACATCGCGATATTTTCCAGCTCACGGGTATTGTGCTCAATCTGTTGATGCAAATGCTCCAGTTCCAGACTCAGCTGATTGGCTGCGTTGCCAAGCACGTCCAGCTCATCAGAAAATACCAAAGGCGGCTTTTGACTGTGGTCGCGAAATTCCCGGAACTGGCGCTGCGCCAGCAATGGTAAATGACGCGCCATCTGCAATAAACGCAGGCTAAGCCGCTGGGTACTGAAATAAATCAGCACAGCCACCAGTACAAAACAGACTAAGGCAAAAATCACTATCTGATACTGATAGTCGGCTTTGGTGCGGGCAAATTTGTTGGTGTCGTCGACCAGCGCCAGATAGTAGCCCTGGCCGTTGCCGACTAATGGCAGAAAACTAATCAAATAATGTTCGGCACCAATCTGCACCGGCAGGCCATTTTCGATAGCCTGCTTCACTGTGGCTTCGGCCGGCAGTGCCGAAAACACCGAAGCCATCCGGCTGGCATTGGATAAACTTAACAGCTGCAGCTCACGCGCCGGCCGTTCCAGATCACCTTCAATCCGCACTATCGCCACTTCTGAACCCACGCCTTGTTTGAGCGACGCGAGCACATCCAGCAGCGTGGTCGACAAGGCCGCCACCGCAACATCACCGTGTTGATTTTGCACCGGCACCAGCACCAGCTTGGCGCAGTGCTCGGCGCAGACGATTTCACTGAAAGGCTGCAGTTCCATCAACACCTGCTGCACGGCCTGACGCACCCGGCCCGGCACTTCAGGTGTCGAGGCGTAGAGCAACACGCCGTCTTTATCAAATAACCATTGGTGCTCGACATTCAGATGCAGCGCTATGGTGTCGTAGTGCCGCGCCAGCGCTGTGGCAAAAGCGCTGAAATCTGCTTGCTCGCGGATATTGGCCATGTCGGTGAACGACTCGAGCCAGCTGCGCAACTGGTTTTCCAGTAGCATATTAAGCAGTTCAAACTGCTGTTGGCGCAGTTGCAGCTGCTTTTGTTGCTGCAGACGAAAGTCCTGCTCCATTTTCACTATGGCAAAACTGGTCAGCACCACGGTCATCAACAGCAAAGCGCTTAAGGTCAGCGCCAGAATTTTCCAGGGTAAACTTAAAAATGGCCGCATAAGCTCAGAACCAATACATCAATTGCACTGCCCAGATATCGTGCTGACGACTACGGTTAATTTCGATAGCCGGCACTACATTTGGCCCCAGCCGTCCGGTGCCCGTGATCCAATGGTATTCCAGTTTCAACCGCAGATTGCGGTCCAGCTCCTGGGTGATACCAAGCCCCCAGTCGCGCTGGTAACCAAAATAACGCGCAATCAGCCCACCGCTTTGCAGCGGTAACAGTGCACCCCCGCGGTCATCTTTATTTGCGGTGTACCAGTCGTAACTGGCATACAAACGGGTATTTTCTGCCCAGTTGTAGCTGCCGAGTAAAAACGCGCCTTGGGCAAACTGATTGCGGTTAAAACCCGGCAGATAAAAACCCCGGGCAAATACCCGTTCCTGCATCAGTTCACTGGACAACTCCCACAATTCGGCGCTGTAACGCCAGTTTGCCATCACCCGCTGTACGGTGAATTTACCGTCGAAAAACAGGTCGGGCTGCGCCTGACGATATTCAAAACCGGAATCGAGTAAAGAGATGCCCCACTGCGTCTGGCTGTTGGCCGGGCGGAAAAACAACGTCGCCTGATGCACGTACTTTTGTTCGGTATCACCTTGCAATTGAGTGGCAATGACCCGGCGCGCCATTTCTTTGCTGATTGGGATGGCGCCGTAACTCCAGATCATTTCAAATTCGCCAATACCGGTGGTGTTGGTTGATTGCAGTGCAATGCCGTCAGAACCTACGGCGATATCGCGGAAAGCGTCAAAATATACCGACTGCGGCAGCACGATCATTGGCCTTGTCATCGGCACATCGCGGGTACTGGAATATAACCAATGCATGTTCTTAAACCGACCGGCGTATAAATTCAGCTGCCAGTCGAGACTGTTCACGGCTGTCCAGTTCAGAAATAAATAATCGACCCGGCCACCGGAAGCATAACGATTGCCACCATCGAGATACATCAACTGACCTGACAGGCGTAAATCGGCACTGAACTGATAGCTACCGTTGACACCGAATTCGGTCAGTTCTGTACTGACTGCACCGTCATCATTAACAAAATTGCTCTCACGGGCCTGCATCAACCCCTGCGAGATAAAACCGTGCCAGTGCCAGTTATCAGCCGCAGTTGCATCTGACAGACCGCACATTGCCAGCAGGCAAGCGCTAAGGCCTGATTGGAATGACTTTAACAACCTGAGTTTCATCCTGTATCCCGATATAACCTATGGCACCTGGAGTTGCGGCGATAGCCTGCAACATGGCCTGTTGATCCTGTAATTCGGTCGGGGGCGTTCCTGTCCCGGAGTACGTCAGTTTTTGCCAGACCCGTTCCAGCTGATACGGAAACAGCTGTAGGTGATCGCGGCAGAATTGCAGATTGACCGCTGAACGCGGCGCAAGGGTAAATACACGAATGGCAACACCATCAGGCCAGACCACCTGGCGCATTAAATAAATGCTGCGTAATTGGGCCTGCGACAAGGCGTCGACCCGAACAGACGGATGGGCGATGACCCGGACCGTTGGCGCAAGTTCTGCAGCTGGCGCTGCAACAGCCACCTGACACCAGAGCAAATAGAAACAGAGCAATAACCTTTTCACGATGTCCTTCTGTGCTGAATTGTCCGGCAATTCAGGTTGTATCCGGGAACTCAAGGCCATAGAGGCGAGTATAGACGACTTGAGAAAAAAGCAAA
>CBFGPY010000258.1:0-4961 GCA_965650755.1 uncultured Chromatiaceae bacterium
ATGCCATTAAATATGCAGTGGCTCGGCAAGCAACCGGTGGTCTGATTGCGATTAAAGCCCGTAAATTTGGCCACGACTTGTTGATTGAAGTGGCCGACAATGGCCCGGGCATGCCAATAGACGCTGGCCTGCCGAAAGAAAATAGCGGCCTTGGTCTGGTAAATACCAGAGAGCGATTGGCCGCATTGTACGACAAGAATTTTTCGCTGGTGCTGACTCACAATCAGCCGCAAGGTGTCAAAGTGAATATCCGGATCCCGTTTGAGGTGGAAGAAACCAATGAAGAACATCCTTAAAGTTGTCGTTGTAGACGACGAGCCGTTGGCACGAAAGGGTATGCTGATGCGGCTCGCCGCATTCAAAGAACTGGAAGTAGTAGCACAGTGCAGTAACGGCGAAGAAGCTATTAGCGCTGTACTGGAACACAAGCCGGATGTACTGTTTCTGGATGTTGAAATGCCGGTGCTGGATGGTTTTGCCGTATTAAAGCAATTACAGCAACAACTGACCCAGCTGCCTTACGTGATTTTTGTCACTGCCTTTGATCATTATGCGCTGAGCGCTTTTGACGTCAGCGCCGTCGATTATGTATTAAAACCGGTGGAAACTGAACGGCTGCAGGCCGCTGTGGAAAAACTGCTGCGCGTTTATGAAGCCCGCGATGACCACAAGCACAAAGGCCAGCTGGCTGAAGTAGTGGCTAAACTCACCGGTGAAGACACTGCACAGATATTGGGCCGGCTCGATAACGAACAACCGGTGATGAATGACAAATTCCCGGATGCAATCAGTATTAAAGATTCCGGCGAAATTACCCGGGTGCTGGTGGCAAATATCGATTGGGTGGACGCTGCCGGCGACTATATGTGTATTCACACCAACGACGGTCAAACCCACATCCTGCGCCGCACTATGAAAGAGCTAGAGCAGGAACTGGATCCACGTTTGTTTGTGCGTGTCCATCGCTCCGCTATCGTCAATGTTGGTACTATCGCCAAATTGCAGATGCTGGCCAATGGCGAACATCAGCTGATGCTGACCAACGGTCAGTCGGTAAAAGTCAGCCGCAGCTATAAAGATCGGGTGAAAACTGTATTTGGCAGTTAAGCTGGTGCAGGTGTTTACACCCAGGTCTGATTTTAATAATAAAAACGGCGTCACACAGACGCCGTTTTGCTTTTAACTGCCAGCCTGGTGTTGTTGTAAAATCCGGTCTTGCCAGGCTAATAAAAACGGGTCGGCCTTTTTGTGCTGAGCACCGGTCAGCCGCAATGGAAATAACACCGCTTGACCTGCTTGTTCTCCAGCCATCATCATGTGGGCATGGCCGGCGACCAGCTGTTCTACCGCATAGGCACCCAGTTTAGTCGCCAAAATCCGGTCTGACCCCACCGGACTACCGCCACGCTGCAAATGCCCCAGCACCACAGCCCGGCATTCAGTGCCACTTTGAACCGACAACTCTTGGGCTAAAGCCGCAGCCCCGGCCGGGTACATGGTTTCTGCCAGCACAATAATATAACTGCAGGCGCCGTGCTGTTGCTGATAACTGCGGATGTCGGCCGCGATATCCGCCACATCCACAGTGTCACCGTATTCAGGGCAAATGATCTGTTCGGCACTACTGGCGATGCCTGCAGACAATGCCAGATAGCCAGTGTGACGTCCCATAACTTCGACCAGGAAAGTGCGTTCAAAGGCATCAGCGGTATCGCGAATTTTATCGATAGCTTCCAGTGCGGTTTCGAGCGCTGTAGCAAAACCTATGGTTAAATCAGTGCCATCCAAATCATTATCGATAGTGCCGGGTAAACCAACAATCTGGCCCCGATAGTATTGGGACAAGGCCACACATCCACGAAATGAACCATCACCACCAATCACCAGCAACGCTTCAATGCCAAGTTCATGCAAAATTTCGGCGGCTTGTTCTGGACCACCAGGTTCCGGCAATCGCTTGCAACGTGCACTTTTGATGACTGTGCCACCACGATGGGCAATCTGACGGACATCGGCCACGGCCAGCGGCTGAAAGTCACGCTGAAAAATACCGTTAAAACCGTGACGAAATCCAACTACTTCAATGCCGTATTGACAGGCAGTGAGCACTACAGCGCGGATCGCCGCATTCATTCCCGGCGCGTCACCACCTGAGGTCAGGACAGCAATTTTTTTCATTTGTCAAACCCGTAAAGCATCAGATTGCCCCAGCATAAACCAACAGTTGCAACTTTAGGTTGATATAACGCAAACAGGGCTCAATACACGACAAAATGCGGCAGGAAGAACGGATAACAGGCGACAAATGTGGCAAAAACAACGACAATACCGCGCTTTTTTTTTCTAAGGGTAGGGTATGCATCAGGCGTCCGGCCGCAGTTTTTACGGCTTTATTCTGGCATTGGTCACCGCAGTCTTGTGGGGCATGCTGCCAATCGCATTAAAACATTTGCTGGTTGATCTCAGCGCAAATACGATCACCTGGGTACGGTTTTTAGTGGCGGCATTATTTGTCAGTGTTGTACTTTGGCAAAAAAATGCATTGCCGGTGGTGCGTGGTCTGAGTAAAAAAGCACTGACTTTGCTACTCATCGCTATTGGCGGATTGTTGTCTAATTACATCTTATATCTGATGGGTTTGCATTTGCTGACCGCAGAAACGGCGCAGGTGGTGATCCAATTAGCCCCGTTTCTGATGATGATGGGGGGTATTTTTATCTTCCGTGAGCAGCTGTTACTCTGGCAAAAAATCGGTGCAACCTTATTGGTGATCGGTTTGTTGTTGTTTTTTAATGAAAGACTCCTGGTGTTACTCACCCAGTTTAATCAAGACAGCTTGGGTGTTTTGCTGGTGATCATTGCCGCTGTCACCTGGGCCTGTTATGCGCTGGCGCAAAAGCAACTGTTGATGACTTTTAACTCACAGCAAATCATGTGGTTTATTTATCTGGCAGGCGCAGTGTGTTTCCTGCCACTGATTGATTTGACTCCTGTGCTGCAGTTATCTGGTTTGCAATGGGGTCTGCTGGCGTTTTGTTGTCTGAATACCATTATCGCTTATGGTGCATTTGCTGAGGCACTGGAGCACTGGGAAGCGTCGAAAGTCAGCGCCGTTCTCGCCATTACGCCATTGCTGACCATTTTGTTCGCCAATATCGTCAGCTGGATGTTTCCAGATGCGGCGCCCGCTCAGGCCCTGAATCTCTGGTCCGTCACCGGCGCCTTGCTCGTGGTTGCCGGCTCCGCCACGACCGCTTTGTCGCCATTGCTAAAGCAGCATCTGGCGCAGAAAAAACAACAAAACTAGTTCGCTGTTGTTAAATAGGCTAAAAGTAAAAAGGTCGCGATTGCGACCTTTTTTATATCGAAACTAAGCTTCAACCGCTGCTTATTTTACTGTCACAATTTTACAGGTGTTGGAAGCACCGACAGTTTCCATCACGTCACCGTGGGTCAGGATCACCAGGTCGCCGCTTTGCAGACCGGCTGCTTTTTTCACTGCAGCAACTGCTTCGTCGGCAATATGGTCATTACTGATACCATGGCTGTCGAATGACACCGGATAGACCCCACGGTACAACGCCATTTTGTTCAACGTTTTCACATGACGCGATAACGCATAAATCGGGTGCGACGAAGTAATGCGTGACATCAGTTTGGCGGTGTAGCCAGACTCAGTCAGCGCAATAATGGCTTTGATGCCCGCCAGATGGTTTGCCGCGTACATCGCTGATAAAGCGATGGTTTCGCTGATTTCAGTGAAGGTCACATCCATCCGGTGTTTTGATGACAGAACTTTTGGATGTTTCTCAGCGCCGTCACAAACCCGGCCCATGGCTTTAACAGTTTCTGTCGGATATTTACCGGCTGCGGTTTCGGCAGACAGCATCACTGCATCAGTGCCGTCCAGCACAGCGTTGGCAACGTCCATTACTTCTGCGCGGGTTGGCATAGGGTTTTCAATCATGCTTTCCATCATTTGCGTCGCCGTGATCACAACACGGTTCAGCTGACGGGAGCGGGCGATAATACGTTTTTGCTGACCGACCAGCTCCGCATCACCAATTTCTACGCCCAAATCACCGCGTGCAACCATCACGGCGTCAGAAGCCCGAATGATATCGTCCAATGTTTCATCATCAGCAACTGCTTCAGCGCGTTCTACTTTGGATACGATCAAGGCCTCAGAACCGGCCGCGCGCGCCAGCTGACGGGCTAAACGTAAATCATCACCGGTGCGTGGGAAAGATACCGCCAGATAATCGACGTCGATATCGGCAGCTAAGGCGATATCGTTTTTATCTTTATCCGTCAGCGCCGGCGCAGACAAACCGCCGCCCTGACGGTTAATACCTTTGTTGTTGCTCAGCTTGCCGCCAACGGTGACTTTAGTCACAATCCGGCTACCTTCAACATGCGACACCACCAGCTGGATACGACCGTCATCTAACAGCAATAAGTCGCCCGGATAAACATCGCCCGGCAACTCTTTATAATCGATACCCACTTGAGTCTCATCACCCTGGCCTTTGCCGAGAGCAGCATCAAGCACATATTCCTGGCCTTCAGAGAGTTCAACGCTGTTGTTTTTGAAAGTAGAAACGCGAATTTTCGGGCCTTGTAAATCACCTAAGATGGCGACATGGGCGTTACAGGCTGCCGCAGCAGCACGCACCATGGCGGCACGTTGCTTGTGATCATCGGCCGTGCCGTGAGAGAAGTTAAAACGGAAAACTGAGGCACCGGCCTGAATTAATTTTTCAATGGCGGCCTGGGTATTAGTGGCTGGACCTAGCGTGGCGACTATTTTGGTTCTTCTTGGCATTGGCAACTCCTGCCTGTTGATTGGCAAAAACCGGGCGGGTGCCCGGTTCGAACTGCATTAGTTTAATGTAATTAAATTACAGAATATAGCGAGCATCTGAAAAAAAACTACAATTTTGGCTGCTTAACTGCTCCGA
>CBFGPY010000259.1:0-4957 GCA_965650755.1 uncultured Chromatiaceae bacterium
ACGCCAGAGATCCCAGTAGCGCGACCAGGGTTACACTGACAGCCCGCCACTTATTTAAACCAAGCGCCGTGATCCAGACTTCAAAATAAGTCTTCAGCAACGTCAGCCATAAAGTCAGTAGCACCAGAGTACAAATCAATTGTGCCTGCGCACTCAATGGCTCCGCTAGTAACCAGGGATACAGCCAGGGGCAAGCCAGCAACAGCACAAAATACGGCAGGCTCAGCAGCGGAAAACTATACAAAAACACCCGCTTAAACAAACGGATTTTGTCTGCTAACAACGCTTGGTGACTGAGTTTAGCCAGCAGCACCTGCGAAAATACCACGGGCAACAAAGTAACCGGCATAAACAGCA
Source organism: uncultured Chromatiaceae bacterium (assembly GCA_965650755.1). GTDB lineage: Bacteria > Pseudomonadota > Gammaproteobacteria > Enterobacterales > Alteromonadaceae > Pararheinheimera. The sequence continues at coordinate 358 of CBFGPY010000259.1, forward strand.
CAAAGGCTTTGCGAAATTGACCAAGCGCCAGCAAGCTACTGAACAGCGCCAGAAAGACAAAAGGGATATTTGTCAGGTAAATGGCAAATACATCATGCCAGGCATAACTAAAGCGCTGTTTCAGCTGTTGCCATAAGTCTGGTGTCTTTTCATGCACTGTGCCCTGCCACTGCCGGTACTCGGGCAGTAAGGCGCGCAGCGCGGTCAACAGCGGGAAGAAGCTGATCAGTAAAATCAGCAATAAGACCGGCGCAGTGTGACTGAAAATCCCGGCAAAAATTGCGACAACCAACAGTAGCGTCAGCGCCACACTAATAAGCTGGCTGCGTACTTCCAGTGCAAACTGCTGCGCGCCTTTTAAATAGCTGAAACAGGCCTGGTTCAGCGCCCAGCTGAAGCCAATCAGCAAACTCAGCAGATATAAAGTCCAGGACAACACCGCATCCGTCCACCACAACAGCAGGCCACTGCAGATGGTTAACACGCCAAACACCAGCAGACTGATGCGCAGGCTTTGCAGCAACTGGCTGATATGACGCTGCTGCGCGGCATGATGGATCAGATAAAAATTGGCACCAAAAGCAATCGCCGGGAAAAATAAGTTGGCCAGCATATAGATAAAGCTGAACACGCCAAATTCCTGCTCGAGTAAATGGCGGGCCAGCGCCAGATTCAGTAACCAGCGCGAGCCGAAATTTAAACCCTGCGCCACACTATTGCTCATCAGCTTGCGGACGAAATCACTGCGCAGCATGGTGAGCCTCCGCAGTCACTGCATTTTCAGTCGTTTGCCACAGCAAAAAAGCGCCGTTGAGCATGCCCCAGGGGATCCAGAGCATACCGGAGGTCAGCACATGACCGGCCATAGATGCAACGACCAGCAACAACAGATTTAGCAGTAACACTCCGGCAGCAACGGACTGCGGAGCCTGGCGCCAAGCTTGCAATGCCAGCCGGATCACACCGCCAAACCACAACGCATACCAGCCAAGTCCGGCAACACCAAACCAGATAAACAAGTCCGCCGGGTCAATTTCAGCGAGCGGCTTGCTGCTGTAGAGCGCAAGTCCGGCATTACCGATCCCCAGCAATTGCTGCCATTCTGGAAAATAACGCGCTACATAAAACCAGTTTTCCGCGACAAATAAATCGCGGTTTGACAGCACAATACCGATGGCGCCTTGCTGCGCCAGCACAAGCTGTTGCTTCTCAGACAACGGCAGATGCGGCAGGATCGCTGGTAATTGCCAGGCCAGCAGTAATAGCAGCAACAAAGCCGCAGCCATCGACAGCTGAAGCCAACGACGATACGGCAGCCAATGCGCTCTGGCTTGTAACAGCGGAATAAAAATGGCTAATAGCAGCACGCCGGCATTGCCGGTTTTGGTCAGTAGAGTGCTGCTGCAAAACAAGCTCAATCCCAGTACTGCAGCGAAGATGACTTTTTGTCGCGGCCAATACCAGGCAAACAAATAGGCACTAAACACCAGCAATAACGCAGACAGCTCATTGGTGGCTTTAAAGAAGCCCTTTGAGCCCAGCAGCTGATCAGGAAAGTAGTCACTTGGCAGATATGCAGACAGACCAAAGCCCAGGCGCCCCAGCACTAAGTTGATGACAATGATGGTAAAACCAAGCCACATCAGCTGATGCAGATTTTGCCGGGCCAGCGCGGCATCGCGCTGACACAAACCGTAGCAATACCAGGCTGCCAGTAATGGCGCCACCAGCTTCAACGCCATACCGATATCGTACGACAGACCGGCGCTATGCCCAAGACTGAAAAAACTCCACACCGGCCCTAACAACAGCAGTAGTAATAAAGCCGGCAATAACGCGATACGCCGCCCCATTGTCAGACCACAGCTCAGCAGCATCAACAGCATCAGCACTGATTTATAGCCGGCAGATAACGGCAGAGTCAGCGCCCATTGCTGTTGCAAAAAGCCCTGTAGCGCGTCCACCAGCAGATAAGTTTTCACCAATAACAGGATCAGCAGATCCAGCGTGCGGACCTGCGGCAGCAACAAGCTTGGCACGGCACTTTGGCCAGAGACCTGATTCATCGGCGCAGGAATAACAAAGCGAGTGTCAGGGCCAATAAAGTCCCTAATAATGCAGCCGCCACCGCACTAAATAACAGAGATGGTGATTTCGCGACCTGTGTCTGCAAGCTGGCCACCGGTTTTAACGCCGGATAATAACCCTGACGCCATAAATTCTGCGCAGCCAGATTCTGGTCCAGTTGCTGTGCCAATAGAGAACGTTCACCCACGGTACTCGCCTGCTCCATCGCTTGTTGCAACTGCTGTTGCTGTTGTTGCAAACGCTGCAGTCTGGTGTGCCGATCCAGTGCTTCTGCTTGCGAAATCAACTGGTTCAGCACAGCTTCTGCCAAGGCAGGCTCTGGTGCTTTGAAGCGGAAAAACAATAAATTACCGCGGCGTTTATGCTCTTGCGCAAAGGCTGGTTTCCAGATTTTAGTCAGCGCCGTCGCCTCATCAGCAGTGCGGGCGCAAAGCTTCGGCTGGCTTTTGCACCAATCTGCATCACGCCACAACTGCCCCCAAACCTCGCTGCTGTCCATCAGCAAACTGAAACGCGCCAATTCGTCCACTTCCAGCGCACCGATAAACAGCTGCGTATTGGCCGCAATAGCACGATAATCACTCGCCAGCAGGCTGACACGCGTGTCGGATAACGAAAAATGGCCCTGGCTACTGGCCGCCAGCCGGTGTTGTTTGGCATAAAACGCGCCGCCCAATGCACAGGCGGCAGCGACGACTAACAACCACCATTTTAGCCGGCGCATCACCAGGTACAGCTGGCCACTGAACTCTACTTCGGTTGCAAACATCATTTGGGTCCGAATAAGCCTTTAATGCCCTTTGATAACAGCTGTTTTCTGACTTTAATCAGCCACAGCATGCGGTGTTTCAGGTAATAACGTACCTTGGTTTCGACCAGGCCATACCGGCAGGAACTGAGTAATTCAGCAAGCGATAACGGCTCCTGCTGCATAGTGCGCCGGTAAAAGGCCTGATTGTGCAGATTCCGCTCATTCATCAGGTGCCGGTGTTTTTCGACAAACTGCGCCTGCGCATTCAGTCGTTTCGGCGACGTGGTGATGCGGCCTAATTCATGTCCGACGTGCACAATGTAGGTCGGTTCAGCCAGGCGCAAAGCAGGCCCATAAGCGGCAACCATCCTCAACCACATATCATAGTCCTGAAATGCCGCCAGGCTTTCGTCAAAACCGCCCTGCGCCAGCATCCGGCTGGTTCGCACCAGCGCCTGATTGGACAGACAATGCGCATCGAGCACTTCCGGCAGCCGGATAACTTTTTGCTCGGTGTACAGCGCTTTACGCACTGAACCGTAATCCCAGAAATAACCGGTGACTACACAAGAGTATTGGTCGTCATAGGCGGCCATCATGCTGGATAAGCGGTTTGGCAGAATTTCATCGTCATCGTCGATGCCGGTGACAAATTCACCGGCTGCCGCTTTGATTGCCATATTGCGGGCAGCGCAGGCGCCCTGGCCTTTTTCCTGCCGGAATAAGCGGATCTTTGGATGTTCGCCATAAAGGTCGTTTAACACCTGCCAGGTATTGTCGGGCGAACAATCATCGACGATCAGCAATTCAAAATTGGGATAATCCTGCGCCAACACTGAGTTGACGGCACGCTGCATCATCTCACTGCGGTTAAAGGTTGGCATATATACGCTTATCAGCGGCGCTGGATGTCCAGCAGATTCAGGCGTTGCAGCAGTCAAAATATCGCTCTCAGTCAATGGGTTGGCAGGAGGCTGTTATCTAAACGATTCTATAACTTGCCGGTCAGATAAAGCCACAGATATTCCACCAGACTCCACTGCCGTTTAATCCGGCTCGGTTGACTCAGCAGACGGTAAGCCCATTCCAGATTGAGCCGGCACCAGATTTCAGGTGCCCGCTTCACATTGCCGGTAAATACGTCGTAGGTACCGCCAACGCCCATAAAATAAGCATCCGGAATGACTTTTTTCGCCCGTTCAATCAGCAGCTCCTGCTTCGGCGAGCCCATAGCAATGGTGATAATGCGGGCACCGCTTTGCTGGATTTGATTCAACAGTGCTGCTTCATCTTTGAAATAACCATCCTGCGCACCGACGACATTCACACCAGCAGCTAAAAGTTTGTCGCGGGTTTGTTGCAGCACTTCCGGTTTGGCACCAACCAGAAATACCGGCACTTTTTTACTGGCTGCCCGGTACATAATGGCTTCCCAGGTCTCACAGCCGGGCACCCGCTCGACGCGACGGCCCAATTTTTTTCGCATCACTTTGACCACACCCATACCATCGGCGTAGCGGATCTCGGCCTGATTCAACATGGTTTTCAGCGCAGCATCTTCGCGCGCTTTCATCACTTTTTCCGGATTGATAGCAATGGCAGAACCGGCGAAAACAGTGCCGTCATCGTGCACTATATATTCCGCCAGCTGCTGCATGCTGCTAAAAGCCATCACATCCAGTCCGCCGACATTGACCACTTCAGGTTGTTGCATCTTTTTACTCCGGGCTTGCTACCGCGGCTGGATCCAGCCACTGATAT
>CBFGPY010000260.1:0-4953 GCA_965650755.1 uncultured Chromatiaceae bacterium
GGCAGCAGAAAGCAGCAGAAGGCAACAGAAGCTAACACCAAAATCACTCCAAAAAATCCCGCCGGGTCAGCTGGTACTTCGCCATTTTGTCGTACAGGGTTTTGCGGGCGAGGCCGAGTTCCTGCATTACATCTTTGATCGAGCCATGGTGCTGATTCAGCGCTTCTTCAATCAGGCTTTTTTCGTAGGCTTCGACCCGTTGTTGCAGCGACATCAGGCTGCTGATGCCATCGTTTGGCGTGTCGGTTTTGCCAAAACACACCGCCGGGCCGAGCAGCACATAACGTTCCGCCATATTCCGCAGTTCGCGCACGTTGCCGGGCCAGTCGTGTTGTTGCAGTTGTTGCACCTGAGAGGGCGTCAGCGGCTGATATTCTTTGTGAAACCGCGCTGCCGCGACCAGGGCAAAATGGCTGAACAGCAACATCAGGTCGTCGCGCCGCTCCCGTAAAGGCGGCAGGCTGACTTCGACCAGGCTTAAGCGGTAATACAAATCGGCGCGAAAAGCGCCACTGGCGGCCAGTTGTTTGAGGTCGGTTTTGGTGGCGGCGATAATCCGCAGGTCAAGCGCCACCGGCTGATTCGAGCCCAGCCGGGTGACCCGGCGCTCTTCCAGTACGCGTAGTAATTTCACCTGCAGCGACAGCGGCGTGCTTTCGATTTCATCTAGAAACAGTGTGCCGCCATTGGCGAATTCAAACTTGCCGGCGCGTTTTTTCTCCGCGCCGGTATAAGCGCCGGCGTCGGTACCAAATAACTCGCTTTCGATCAGCTGTTCCGGAATAGCGCCGCAGTTAATAGCGACAAAGTTATGCTCGCGCCGGCTGCTTTGTTCGTGCAGGTAACGCGCGACCAGCTCTTTACCACAGCCGGTTTCGCCAAAGATCAGCACGTCAGCCGGCGCGTCCAGCACGGCATCCAGCACGCTGCGCAGCTGCACCATGGCCGGGCTTTGACCGAGGATCCGCATGCCCGGTTGCTGGGCGCGTGCGACTGAGGCTTTCAGTTGGCGGTTTTCCAGCACCAGCGCGCGTTTTTCCAGAGCGCGTTGCGCCACTTCTAATAAGTGGCCGTTATCAAATGGTTTTTCCAGAAAGTCATAAGCGCCTTGCTGCAAGGCTTTGACCGCAAGTGACACGGCACCATAACCGGTCAGCACCACCACCGGGATTTCGGCATCGATGGCGTGAATCGCCTTGAGCAGGTCCAGCCCATGCATCGCCGGCATATGGATGTCGGTAATGACTATTCCGGGAAAATCGGCGCCGGCAAAATCCGCGGTTAACTGCTTCAGTAATGCTCCAGGGTTGGCCGTGGTGTTGCACTGCAGCCCCTCCAGACGAAACAGCTGCTCGACGACGGTGCGGATCTCGGCTTCATCATCGATAAACAGGATTTGCGGCATAGATTCGGTAGCTGTAAGAGACATCAGCAGGCTTCCATCGGTAACAGTGGCAAAGTGACACAAAACTCAGCGCCGCCCTGTGGGTGATTGCGCACTTCCAGCTTGCCGGCAAAGGACTGAATGATGCGCTGTGAAATCGACAGGCCAAGCCCCAAGCCGTCGCGTTGTTTGGTGGTGAAAAAGGCTTCAAAAATCCGTTCCAGATGATGTGGCTCTATGCCCGGGCCCTGATCTTTTAGCAGAATTTGCACTTGCTGTTGCTGTGTTCTGACCGCCACTGCCAGTGCCGCATCGGTTTGTGTTTGCATCGCCTGCAGCGCGTTCGTCAGCAGGTTGACCAGCACCTGCTCCAGCTGAATTGGGTCGCCCAGCACCTGCGGCGGTGCTTCCGGCAGTTGTAACCGCACTTTCACGCCCTGACGCTGACATTGATGATGCACCAGCCCGACCGCATCCAGCACCAGTTTGTTGATATCCACCGGCTGGTTTTTACCGGCGCTTTTACGGCTGAAATCTTTAAACTGCGCGACGATATTGCCAAGTCTGGCAATCAGTTGCTGCATCGCCTGCAGGTTTTGTTTTGCCTCGCTGTACATGGCTTTATCGAGCATTTTGGCGGTGGTCTGGCTATAGCTCGATAGCGCCGTTAGCGGCTGATTCAGCTCATGATTCAGCGACGCCGACAAATTGCCGATAGTGGCGAGTTTGGCGGCCTGCACTAATTCCTGTTCGGTTTGCGCCAGTGCAGTTTCAGTTTGTTCCCGCTGCTGAATTTGCGCCACCAGCTGCTGATTGCTGGCAGCCAGATCTGCAGTGCGGGCGATGACCCGTTGTTCCAGCTGTCTGGCATGCAATTCCAGTTGCGCCGTGCGTTTTTGCCGCTCGCGTTGCAGGCGCCAGCCAAGCAGTAAAATCACGAACAGCAGCGTGGTCAAAAGCAAAGCGGCACTGAGCTGTTGGTAGGCGTCTGTGGCGGGCGTCAACACCGTCAGTTGCCAGCCGAACTCCGCCAGTTGTTGCGACTGCACCAGATAATTCTGCCGCTTGGTGCCAAGCGGCATCTGCCACAGCTGCTGCCAGGGCGTCAGCAGCGCGCGGCGTTCAGTCTGGCCCAGCGGCGTGATGGCTTTGGTCAGATAACGTGGTTGTTCGCTGCTGCTCAGCGGTACATGATCCAGCTTGGTCAGGCGCCAGGCCGGCACGTCAGAGAGGAAAATTTCGTTACTTTGGCCAGTGACAATAAAGTGGCTGCCTTTGAGGCCGGCGATTTGTTGTTGCTGCAGCTCCAGCGGTTCTAAATCGACTTTTGAGACCAGCACAGCGCGCACCGGGCTGGCCGGGTTTTTGTTGTCTTGCTGCAGCGGCGCGCTGTAATACACGCCGCGCATACCGCTGGTATGGCCCAGCGCGTAATAAAACCCGCTGTTGCCGGCGAGCGCGGCCTGCACATAAGGCCGAAAGCCAAAATCGCGCCCAACATAAGAGGTGGCATCCTGACTATTGCTGCTCGCCAGCACCAGGCCATCATTGCCGACCAGATATAAATCCGCCACACCGGCGCTTTGCTGCAATTCGGCCAGATATTGATTCAGTGCTGCGATATCCGACTGTGCCAGCCATTGCTGCAGCAGCGGGCTTTGACCGAGCTTTGCCGGCAATGTCGCGTGCCGGCCAATGCTGTAGCGCAAAAATGCCGCCAGATTGTTGCTCTGATTCACCGCCTGGGCGCGCAAATCCTGGTAAATCCAATGCTGACAGGCTGCTGCTGTAAATAACAGCAACAGCAGATAACACAACAGCAGCGCCGGGCGTGGCATTCGAAGCACAATCAGTTCCTGAAATTCGTATCAGGCGACAGTGTAAGGGCAAGCAGCGCAAGCGGCAAATGCGGCTCAGACGCCCCAGCGGCGCAAGGCCTGTAAAAACACCGGGTCGCGGCGTAGTTGCGGGATCACCTGATTGATCCGCGGCATCAGTTGCTGATTTTCCGGGGCATTGCCACAGCCGATCACACCGGCCGGTTGCTCTGCGTGATTTTCTGCCAACGGCAATAAGGTTAATTTCTGACCGCCAAGCTCTCGATAGTACTGATACACAAAGGGATATTCGACGGTGTAGTCCAGACGGTTTTGCGCAACCATCTTTAGCATGGCAACAGTTTCGTTGTCGCCGGTGCGTTGCAGCACCTGCTGCGGATGGCGTTGCTGATGCGCATCAATCATAGGTTGCAAAATGCCGTATTTACGGCCGGCCGGATAACCAAAACGCAGGTTTGGTATTTTCAGCAGGTCAGCAAATGCTGGTTGTGGGCCAAATTGCTGATGAAGTTTGATCCCCAGTTCAGGCCTCGTCATCAACTGATGGGGGCGGTAGCTGTGGGTACTCTCCGAGTAAATCACGCCGCTGAGCGGTTGTTTTGGTTGCAGCATGCAGGCAAAACACAGCTGATGCTGGTGCTGTAGTTCCCTGGTCACCCTCTGTTGTGGCATCAACGCCAGTTTTGCTTCAACGCCGGGCAATAGCAGGTGCAGTCGTTCGATGAGTACGTCACAAATGCCCTGGCCACGCAAAGAGCCATCGACGATATGAAAAGGCGGGGCGTGATTCACTGCCCACTGCAGTTCAGCTGCCAAGGTGGTGTTTAGCAAAGCATAACCAAGACAAAACGTACTGAGCCAGCGCGAGAGGCGGAATTCCATTTTCGACCTGTGTTGTTGTACCTGGATGAGCAAAACTTAATCGATTAATTGCAAGATCGCCAGCCAGCGCGCGATTTTTTTCAGCAGATGATACCGGTGGCAATCAACGATGTTTTCCGGCAGTTGAACCGAAATCAACTGCTCAGGGCTTCCTGTGACTAAATGCTTTAAGTTAATATGTGATAACATCACATTTCTTGAGGCTGTTATGTCATTTTCTGCGCGCCGCTCTGCCGTGAGGGCGATCCCCTACCGATTATTTCCGCTGTCTGTGCTGGCGCTACTCTGTGCTGCACCGGCTGTTGCTGAAGACGCACAAAATCTGGAGCACATTGAAGTGCGCCATCACCAGAGCTATCGCGGCCAGGTGCCGGTGGAAAAATTACCGCAGGCGGTATCAACGTTGGGCCAGGATGATTTTGCGGACTGGTCGATGAGCCGTTTTCAGGATGTGCTGGATTTATCCAGCGGCATCGCGCGGCAAAACAACGGCGGCGGTCTGTGGGACAGTTTTTCGCTGCGTGGTTTTCCCGGTAACGAAAATATGCCATCAGGGTATTTGATCAACGGCTTTAACGGCGGCCGTGGTTTTAGCGGCCATCGCGACGTGTCGAATATCGAAATGGTCGAAATATTAAAAGGCCCGGGGTCAGCCTTGTATGGCCGCTCTGAACCGGGCGGCACTATCAATATCATCACGCGTAAACCGAATCAGAGCGCAGGCGGTTATCTCAAAGCCAGCGCCGCCACTGAGCAGCAATACCGGTTGGAGGGCGACTACAACTATGTGCACAGTGACAGCCTGATGTTGCGTGTCAACGGCGCAGTGCAGGACCATGGCAGTTTCCG
>CBFGPY010000261.1:0-4932 GCA_965650755.1 uncultured Chromatiaceae bacterium
TTGCGCTGGTTATTCAGTAAGCTCTATACCGGTATTCAGGTTCGTAATAACGAACAAGTCCGCGATTTGGCACAACGTGGCCATGAAATTGTTTATCTGCCTTGTCACCGCAGCCATATGGACTACTTGTTGCTGAGCTATGTGATTTACCAGCAAGGTCTGGCATCACCGCATATCGCGGCCGGCATCAACCTGAATTTCTGGCCTATAGGTAAACTGTTCCGCCGCGGTGGTGCATTTTTTATCCGGCGCAGTTTCAGTGGCAACAAGCTGTACTCCACAGTGTTTCGTGAATACCTGACTCAGCTTTTTCGCAAAGGCTATGCCGTTAAATATTACAGCGAAGGCGGCCGCAGCCGCACCGGCAGGTTGTTGCAGCCGAAGACCGGTATGCTGGCGATGACCATTCAGGCCATGCTGCGCGGAATAGACCGCCCTGTCACAATTGTGCCGGTCTATCTGGGTTATGAACACGTGATGGAAGTGGGTACTTATCTGCGGGAATTAAAAGGCCTGAATAAAACCAAAGAATCAGCCTTTGGTATTCTCAAAGCGGCGACCAAACTGCGTAATTACGGTTTTGGTTTCGTGAATTTTGGTGAACCACTGTCGGTGAATCAGTATTTACAACAACAGGTGCCAGACTGGAAAAGTGCCATTGACCCATTGGAGCCCGCAAAGCCTGACTGGCTGAATCCGCTGGTCGCCCGGTTGGCGCACCAGGTCATGTTACGGATTAACCAAAGTGCCGCAGTCAACAGTGTGAATTTGTTAGCGACCTGTCTGTTGTCGGCTCCGCAACAGGTGATGCCGGAACAACAGTTGTTAACGCAAATGACCCTGTATCGCCGTTTGTTGCAGCAGGTGCCGTATCATCCAAATGTCAGTTTTGCTGAAGGTGAAGCCAGTGATTGGTTACAGCATGCACAGCGTCTGCAAAAAGTACTGATTGAACAGGATAGCTTCGGCACATTGGTGCGATTTGCCCCGCATGACCAGGTGTTGATGAGCTATTATCGTAGCAATATCAGCCATTTATTTATGATCCCAGCCATTCTGGCTACCGCGTTGTTGCGCCAGCAATCCAGTGGCATCCAACTGCTGCAGCTATGCCAGCAACTGCAGCCATTGCTGGAGCAAGAGCTATTTTTGGCTCCGCAACACTTAGAAAGTTATGTCGATGGGATCCTGCTTTTCTTGCAGCAAGAGCAGCTCATCGCGATCGAGCCAGCTAGTGCCGACTATCACGTCAATCTGCAACACAGCGCCCGGCTGGAACTGCTGGCCAATCTGGCAGATGGAATACTACAGCGTTATGCGATGGTGCTGCAGTTAATCTCGGGCTCAGCGCCGATGGAGCGGGATATGCTGGAACAGCAGGCGCATCAGCTGGCCTTGCGGTTATCGACGTTGCACGGTCTGGATGCACCGGAATTTCATGACAAGAAATTGTTTGTGACGCTGATCAACGCTCTGAAAGATCAGGGGTATCTGCACGTGGATACAGAATATAAACTGCGGCCAACCCATTTATTCGCCCCGTTGGAAACCGCGATCTATCAGTTGCTGCCCGCTACCGTCAGCGCCAGCATCAGGCAGATCGGTACTCTGCCCACAGCTTAACAGTCGGGGCGATTATTCGCCCCTGGCTTTCTCATAGCTACGGATCACACCTTCTTGCATCGTCGAGGCAACAAGAGTGCCGGCACGGTTAAAAAACTGACCGCGCACCAGACCTCTGGCACCTGACGCGCTCGGACTGTCAACCGCATAGAGCAGCCAGTCATCAAAGCGAAAATCTTCGTGAAACCACATGGCATGGTCAATGGTCGCAACCTGCATATTTGGCGCCATAAACGACTTGCCATGCGGCTGCAATGCGGTCGGCAAAAAGTTAAAATCTGAGGCATACGCCAACAAATATTTGTGCACCCGCAGGTCGTCCGGCATCGCACCATTTGCTTTAAACCAGACATAACGTTTCGCCTGACTGACCAAAGGTTTAAATGGATTATGGAAAGCCACTGAACGCATCTCAATTGGCTTTTCACAAATAAATTTACTGCGGATAGCTTCCGGGATCAGCCCGGCATTTTCGCGATAAAATTCCAGATCTGACACTAAATCTTCCGGTTGCGGCACCTGCGGCATCAAGTCCTGATGCGCAAAACCCGGCTCGTCGGCCTGAAAAGATGCTGTCATGTAAAAAATTGGCTTGCCGTATTGGATAGCACTGACACGCCGTGTACTAAAACTTTTGCCGTCACGGATATTTTCCACTTCATAGACGATTGGACGTGCGGCATCACCCGGACGCAAAAAATAGGAGTGGAAGGAGTGCACCTTACGGTCTTCAGGAATTGTTTCTTTAGCTGCAGACAAGGCCTGCCCCATGACCTGACCGCCAAACACTGCTTTAAAACCAAGATCCTGGCTCTGGCCCCGGTAGAGGCCGTATTCGATAGTTTCTAACTTTAATAATGACAACAGATCTGACAGTACCTGGCTCATCGCAGCACCCCGGGAATCCTCAACAAACCGGTATTCTGCAGCAAGCTGCCGCAAGAGCCAAGTTCTAATGACAGCAACACGGTTCACTGCTTGCGGTGCAAGTGCACAGCTGCTAATTTACCTACATTAACTACAAAAAACTGAGATCAGTGGCAGGATGTACTGGGTTTTTAAAACTGAACCAGCCGAATGCAGCATCACAGATATTCAGTCTGCAGGGGCTGCGGGCGTTGTCTGGGAGGGCGTGCGGAACTACCAGGCCCGCAATTTCTTGCGTGATCAGGTCAAAGTTGGTGATCAGGTATTAATCCATCATTCCAGCTGTGATCTGATTGGTATTGCCGGCATTGGGGTTATTTTAACTACAGCTTTTCCTGACCCAAGCCAGTTTCAGCCACAAAGCCCATATTTCGACGCAAAATCAACACCACAAAAAGCGCAATGGGTGGCGGTTCAGGTTGGATTTGTCCGAAAATTTGATACAGTGCTGACAATGGCTGAACTCCGGCAGATCCCAGGGCTGGCTGAGATGCTGTTATTAAAAAAAGGCAATAGATTGTCAATTATGCCGGCAACAAATGCAGAATTTGACCTTGTACTTTGCGCGGCAAAGGCTTACATTAAAAGTTGAGTCTTTCACCAACCTTAGTAATTAAATTGAAACGGAGTTGTTAAAAATGGTTGCAGTGGCCGAAGACAGACGTGCTGAAGAAAAGAATCTGGACTATTTCTGGGACCGTCTAAATATCGCGCAGAAATTTTCCGTGTCTGAACTGCAACGTTTTGGTTATGAGCTGGCATTTGTTCGCCGCAGCCCCAGTTTCAGTATGGCGGTGTTAAAATCAGGTGAACGTCTGGCCGCGGTAGACCAGGATGGACAGATTGATACAGCACCGTCGATTGCGTTACGTAACTAAGTACTTAACCTGCCAATTCAGATTGTCCTGGCCGTTGTTCTTTATGTGAATGCTCTTTAGTCAGCAAATACATCTGCTGGCACATCTGCAAATAACCTGCAAAAGTCTGTTTCTGCCAGCCAGGGATGAGCCGACCATGCCGACCAACAGTCGTCTCAAACGCAGTCAACTCGATATCCGCATGTAGTTTCAATGCCCGTTGCAATGCCGCTTTAAAACTCAGGCGACGACCGGAGATCTCTTTACACAAGGTTGGGATTAGCTGTGTGGCGATTTCAAACTGATACAACTCTTCTTCCGGCATCCGACTGAATCTGCGGGCCGCACCAAGCTGCAACAATAAAAACTGACTGAACTCTTCGGCAAGTTCATAAGAGATTTCCTGAAACTGGATAGATTCCTGCTCCAGCATTTTAAACTGCACCAGCAATCTTTTATGCTCAGACGCCAGGCCATCAGTTTTGACCACCATAACAACCATCAGCACTATCAGGCATGCAATAGCCAAAACCCACCAGATCACCGTGACATCCCAGAATATGATTACAATAATTTGTTGAAATTTAACATAAAAGGCTGTCGCTCAGCCAGCGCAAAGCAACAGCCTGTTCATATTAACCCCGCTGCACCCGGGTGATGTACAAGTCGATTTGTTGTTCAAGCACAGACAGAGGCACACTGCCGTTGGACAATACCGCGTCATGAAATTCACGGACATTAAATTTCTCACCAAGAGCTGCTTCTGCTTTCTGCCGTAAGCGTTTGATCGTCAGCTCGCCAAGCTTGTAAGACAACGCCTGCGCCGGCCAACTGATATAACGGTCCACTTCAGTCGTGACATTGTGCATCGATAACGCGGTGTTCTGTGCCAGGAAATCGATGGCCTGCTGACGGCTCCAGCCCATGGTATGCATACCGGTGTCAACGACCAGGCGACCGGCACGCCACATCTCATAAGTCAGACGGCCAAAATTACTGTACGGATCCGTGTAAAAGCCCACTTCAAGGCCAAGATACTCTGAATACAGACCCCAGCCTTCACCAAATGCCGATGTATAAAAACTGCGGCGATACCCCGGCAGACTATCCTGCTCATTGGCCAGCGCTACCTGTAAGTGGTGGCCTGGCACCGCTTCATGCAAGGTTAGCGCTTCGAGTTCATACAAAGGGCGACGGTCCAGCGCATAAGTATTCACCCAATAAAAACCCGGTTCACCGGCTGCCCGGCCGCCGGCATAACGGCCGGTCGTATATTTGGGTGCAATTTCGGCCGGAACCGGCTCTACGCCATAAGGGGTGCGGGGTAATGTTTTAAACAACTTTGGCAATTGCGCATCGATTTTTTTCGCCAGATAAGACGCTTCTTTCAGTAGCTGTTCCGGTTTTGTTACATAGAACTGCGGATCGGTACGCAAAAACTGCACAAACTCAGCAAAGCTGCCTTTAAAGCCGGTCTGCTGAATGACCTGCTGCATTTCGGCCCTAATGCGGGCAACTTCCTGCA
>CBFGPY010000262.1:0-4929 GCA_965650755.1 uncultured Chromatiaceae bacterium
CGCCGCGGCACTGACCGCTGTGGTTGCTGGTTTTTATGCCGGCCATTTGTCCGACCGTTTTGGCCGAAAACCGCTGATGCTGGCCGGCGCCGTGACAGGTGTACTGGCGTTTGCTGCATTGGCACTGGCTGAAACTTTACCACTGATGCTGGCCTGTATATTTCTTGCGACTTTGCCGCGCGCCTTGTGGGATGCGCCCAGTAAAGCCTGGCTTGGCGATTTATTGCCCGACAGCAAAGACCGTGAACTGGCGCTGCAAGGCCTGTATTTTATGGTCAATGCCGGCGCGGCTTGCGGCCCGGTGCTGGGATTGTGGGCCGGCCTCAGTGGCAATCCACATGGCTTTTTTATCACGGCGGCGTCTTATGGCGCTCTGGGCTTGGGGTTATTGTGGCTACACAGACCCGGAAAACTCGCCAGCAGGACGGCACAAAGCCGGCCGGCACATACGCTGAACTTCGGCGCTATCCTGCAATTGCTGCGGCAAGACCAGCTGTTTGCCGTGATTATTCTTGCCAATATTCTGATTAACT
This sequence comes from uncultured Chromatiaceae bacterium, assembly GCA_965650755.1. GTDB lineage: Bacteria > Pseudomonadota > Gammaproteobacteria > Enterobacterales > Alteromonadaceae > Pararheinheimera. Next base: position 534 of record CBFGPY010000262.1, read on the forward strand.
TTATCTATGCCCATGCCGATTCGAGCCTGATCCAATATCTGACGCGGGCTGATTTTCCGGATCTGGTCACGCTCATTTCCAGTCTGGTGATGGTCAATTCGCTGATTATTGTTACCTGTCAGTTCCCGCTGCTGCGTTTGCTTGGCCATTGGCCGGTGCTCAAGCGCATTCATCTTGGTGTGGTGTTATTAGGTTTGTCGCAAATCTGGTTTGCGCTAAACCCGGTAGACTGGTTCTGGGGCTGGCTGGGGGCCATGGCGGTTCTCAGCATTGGCGAAGCCATTCTGTTTGCCAACATGAATGTGCATCTGGACCAACTGGCGCACCCGGCGCTGCGTGGCAGCTATTTCGGTGCGGCAAGCCTTTATGCCATTGGCTATAGCTTGTCACCATTGATCGGCGGCCTTGTCCTCGACGCGCTCGGCGGACCGGCGCTATTTGCCATCAGTGCCGGGCTCTGTGCCTTAGTGCTGGGTTGTTATGCCGCTGCGCCCCGCTTGCGCCGGCCAGACTTTGCCGCATACAAGTTGCCGGGTTAAACCGGCAAGCTTGCTTCAATGCGTGTTTTGTCCGTTCAGCTGTGTCCTGATCCGCTGCACCAGCAGCCACTCGGCGGCAATGCTGGCAGCGTTCGGGCCATGACCGGCTTTAGGTACCATGATCAGTTCCTTATGCGGCGCTTTAATGGTATTGAAGTAGGCGCGGGTCATCGCTGGCACAGTGACCAAATCGTCTTCCCCCTGAATAAAATACACCGGAAGATTCAGCGCTGTAGCATCGCGTAGTAATTCGATGGCGTGGAACATGCCGCTTGTTGTCTGGCCCATTTCTGGATCAAAGCCCATAAACTGTAAAAATGAATAATCTTCTGCGGCTTCATAAGCAGGTGCATACTTTTCCAGCTCAAATGCAGGCGAAGCTTGCCACCAGTGTGCTGGCGCAGCAGTAGCCAGCGTCGCTTCATACTGACGGGTCAGACGACGTAAAATTCCACTGGGCTTCACATACGGCGGTGGGCCCAGTTTCCCAAGCTGCGCCAAGGCCGCCTGGTCATTCGCCGCAGTGGCCAACTTCAGCACCGCCTGATAACTCGCCAGTTGGTTTTGTCGCCCGCTGACCAGCTGCGAACTGCCGACATAAGCGGCAAACCACTGAGGTTGTTGCTGCACCATTTTAATACCCAAGGCTGAACCCCAGGAGCTGCCCATCAGGACCAGCGGCCGGCGCCCCAACACTTGTTGCAGATACTGCACCAGCTCAAGACCATCCTGCGTCATTTGCGCCAGCGTTAGCTGCTCCCCCGCCGCAGGCTGATTACGCAGCCAGGTTTTGCCGCTGGCACGCTGGTCCCATTGCACCAGCGTAAACTGCTGCTCCCAGCCGGCATAAATGGCATCTGCAAAGGGGCTGATTGGATTCGCCGGCCCGCCGTGTAAAAACAGGATCAGCGGGAAAGTGCAGTTGCTGCTGTTGATACTCACCCACTGTTCTATTCCGCCAATCCGGACATATCCTTGCTGGCGTAAAGGTACAGCCTTATTGCATTGCTGCGTCTGCGCGCCGCTAAAGAGTAGTCCGTCGGCCTGTGCCTGTGTCGCCGGATTTGCCGCCATGGCAACAGGTATGAACGCCCAGCAAAGCAGGATGTATAGGGCCAGTATCCAGCTGCGGGCCTGTAGTCTTGTTTTGCGCAGAAGTATTGTTTTGCGCAATAGCATTGTTTTGTGCATCAGAAGTCCTCATTGGTTTCACTGCGGCCAGACTAAGCAATTGCTGTCCATGCGGCGTCCTGAAACACGTTTGAGGACATTAAATTCGTCTATTGCCGCCAGCCTGAGCGCGTTACACTGCTCCTTTGCGGGTTTGACGGCACTGATACTACTGATGAATGAATTAGTTTTGCTACACAGCACCATCGCATTGTTGTGTCTGGTGCTGGGGCTGCATTTTGTGCTGAGCGCACAAGGCCGGCCCTGGCCGGCACGCTTAACCGGCGCCACTTATTTGCTATATGGCAGCCAAAGCCTGTGGTTTGTGCTGGCACTGCAGCACATCACGTTGTTTCCGGGCCAAACCATGTTACGTCCGGTCGGGGCTATGCTGCTGGCGCCATTATTCTGGTGTTTTTTTCAGGTGCTACAGCGGCCCGATACTAAGCTCCGCCGTCACGACCTCTGGCATTTAGTCCCGGCCATGCTGACGTTTTTTCTGCTGCTAACTGGCTCCGCCTGGCTGGATTATCTCGACCTGTTTTTACTGCTCAGTTACGCTGCGTATTTGTCGGCTGTGGCGATCACACTGTTAAATGCTCCGGCGTTGCTGGCACCACTTGGCGACGCAGCGCCGGTGGCCAGGCGCTATTTGCAGCTGCAAGGCGCTTTGCTTGGCACCAATTTGCTGGTCGAATTGGCACTTTATCTGGAGCTACAACAAGGTGGCAGCCTGTCACAGTCCGTGTTGTTAGTGCCGGCTGCAAACCTGTTTCTGCTGCTCCATCTGCTGACTTTGTTGTTTGCGCTACAGCGCAGCCCATTGCTGGAATGGCTGTATCAACGCAGTCAGCCACAACTGCAGCTAAAAGACGGCCAAAGCCCGGGTGAGCTCTGTCCTGTCGATGGCCGCCAGGCATCACTTCCTGACAAAGCCCTGGCACCACTTCCTGATGAAAGACCGGCTGCTGATGAAAGGCCGGCCGCTGATGAACAATTGCAGCTGGTGTATCAACGCTGGCTGATACTGCTGGAGCAACAACAGCTGTATCAGCTTGAATTTGGTATTACGCTGGCGCAGGCCGCGCGCAAATTACAGGTGCCGGCGCGGCAATTGTCGCTGGCTGTTAATCAATGTTATGGCGCCAGTTTTTCTGTGTTGTTAAACGATAAACGTATCGAAAAAGCCAAGATGTTGCTGCGGAAACATCCATCAATGCCAATTACCGACGTGATGAATCAGGCCGGTTTTGCCACCAAATCTAATTTTCACAAAGAGTTTGCCCGCGTCACCGGCATGGCACCAGGCGCATACCGGGCAAGCACCACCATGCAGTCAGACTAGGGGCTGGCTCAGGGCTTTGCAGCAGCGGGAACTGCCGGTATTTTCTGCGACAACGGCTGGTTTTTGCTGCCGGCATAAAACACCACCAGCTTGACCGGCACAGTGCCGACATTGCGGCCATTGTGTGCGGTGTTGACCACCTCAGCCAAAGCATCGCCGGCCTTGAGGCGATTGCGCCGGCCGTCTTTGAGGGCAACTTCAAGTTCCCCTTCTACCACCATGCCAAATGACGGTACCGGATGCAGATGCCAGCCGGTTTCACCGCCCGGTGCAATTTCAATCAGCATGCCAGTGACTTCAGCCTGGCCAGCCGGATACTGCAGGGGTTGTCCGTCCCAGCTGGTTTGGGTTTTTAGCATAGGCGTGACTTTAACGGCCTTGGTTTGTTCTATGGCTTGTACCGGTAACATCAGTACTAAACCGACCAGCAAAACTATCCCGCGTTGTAACATCGTTGCAGTCCTCAATAAATTCAGCACGTTAAACTCCACCACTGACATCAATAAAACTGCCGGTGGTAAAACTGGCAGCGTTTGATGCCAGCCAGGCAATCGCCGCTGCAACCTCGCTGGCTTCGCCACCCCGGCCAAGTGGAATACGGCTTTTGAGCCGGTCGACGCGGCCCGGCTCACCGCCGGCGGCGTGCATCTCAGTGTAAATAAAACCGGGCCGTACTGCATTGACCCGAATACCCAGCGCCGCCACTTCGAGGGCAAGGCCGCGGGTCAGGGTGTCGACCGCGCCTTTGGAGGCGGCATAATCAATATATTCATGCGGTGAACCACTTTTCGCAGCCCCGGAAGACACATTCACTATCGAGCCGCCCTGGCCACCTAAATCTGTGCGCATGCGTTGCACCGCCTGCTGGCAGCATAAAAAAGTACCGATCACATTGGTCTGTAAAATCGCGGCAAAGCGGGCCGCGCTGATCCCGCTGATGGCGCTTTGTGGCTGTAAAATACCGGCGTTATTGACCAGCACCGACAAAGGCCCGAGTTCCGCATCCAGCCGCTGAAACATCGTCCGCACTTGCACTTCGTCACCAATATCGGCCGGCAGCAGGATACAGCGGCAACCACCGGCACGAAGCTCGTTGGCCAGAGCTTCTGCGGCAGCATGGTCCTTCAGATAATTCAGCCCCAGCGCATATCCCTGCTTAGCAAGCAGCCGCGCTGTGGCAGCACCGATGCCGCGGCTGGCACCGGTGATTAGCGCTATCGCAGATGTAGACATATGAAACTCCGGCCTAGGGGCTGTTGATCTTTGGTGTTTAAGTTTTGTTCGAGTTGGCGGCGTTTTGGGCGCGAAACGAGGCGCGTGGCATAGTGATTCTATGTGAGCA
>CBFGPY010000263.1:0-4918 GCA_965650755.1 uncultured Chromatiaceae bacterium
CCGGAAATCCGGTCACTCGTGCACAACACACAGGAAACAACATGAAGTACTCAGTTTTCGCCAGCGGGCTCGCAGCCTTGTTATTACAACCCGTTCATGCTGCGGTGATGAATTTTCAAGTATCACCTTTTCACGCAAGCCTCGCCCAATTTGAAAGAGTTGTGGCCAATTCCAATGATGGGATTGTCAGTATCGATAGTCTGGCTGAAAAACCTGATGCAATGCAGTATCAAGTAACTTTTGATGCACTAAAGCTTAGCAATGACTCAGGTATCCAGGCCTTTGACTGGGACGGAGACACCTATTTGTATCGCTCTGCCACATTTAGTGGTATCAACCAAATCGGTGATCAAGGCATTCAGTTTTTCTGCAATTATCTGACCTATTCTGCCAGCCAATGTGACTTCAACAATGGCCAAAGTTCGCTGGAATTATCATTGAATCGTCATCAGAGAGCTGATGGAACGGTCTCAGATTCTGTGTCCGCTACAATTCGATATGAAAGCAGTCTGGTTGATACGACAACGTCGGCCGGCATTACGACGACAAACAGCCAACTGTATCGCCGCAGTTTCCTGTTTCACGGCAACACTACATGGGGCGTCACGCTGCCAGATCAAAAAACTCTGTTGAACTGGTTAGCGGTAAACGCGCAGGGCAATCAGGCCAGTGAACAATTGGTTATCAGTAATCGTATTTGCTCTGATACCGATTGCAGCTCAGATTCTGTGAATTACAGTTTATTGGTACCAGGCCGCAACACCTGGCAGATCGAGACTGTCAGTGCACCTGCCAGTGCCACCATCTTTATCCTTGGCCTTGCCGGCCTCTTAGCACGCAAACAACGTCGCTTTCACTGAGTTCGCATTGGGAACAACTAACGCCGCTTACATTGCGTTAGTTGTTCCTGTCATCGTTTTGTGACCAAAGATTCACCGCGCTGCCATCTGAGAGGCGCCGCGCTGTCATAAATCCGCTGTAGTCTGCAGTTCCGGGAAGCCCACACTTACCGGAGTCAAAGATGTTGCTGAAGCTGTCTGCCTCTTGCCTGTTTGCCTGCGCTGCACTGTTAACGGTGCAAGCTGCCCCCGCGCCTCAACCTGTAGTGCCAAGCCCCAAGGTGGTACTGGTCAGTATTGACGGCCTGCGCTGGCAGGAAGTGTTTCACGGCGCCGATCCGGAGATTTTGCGCAATAGCCAGTTTATCCGCCATGCCGACCAACTCGCGGAATTACCAACCAAACCCCAGCAGCTGATGCCTTTTGTCCACCAGACCATTGCCAGTCAGGGCATGTTAGTCGGCGACCGCCGGCGTGGCTCGGCGATGCAAGTCAGTAATCCGTGGCACTTTTCTTATCCGGGATATAACGAGCTGTTAAGCGGCTACCCGGACCCTTCAATCAACAGCAATGGCAAAATCGCCAACCCTAATGTCACAGTGCTGGAATGGCTGAATCAACAACCGGGCATGGCGAAGCAAGTCGCGGCTTTTGGCTCCTGGGATGTGTTGCCGTATATCCTCAACACCCAGCGCAGTAAGTTACCGGTCAATGCCGGTTTTGCGCCAATGAACGAACAAATGGCGGGCCCACTGACGCCGCAGCTGAAACTGTTGAATCAACTACAACGCCAGACACCAAGCCCCTGGGCGGCAGTGCGGCTCGATGTATTCACCCAGCAATTTGCGCTGGAGTATCTGACGCAGAAAAAACCGCGGCTGCTGTATATCGCTTATGGCGAAACCGATGATTTCGCCCACGACGGCCAATACGACCAATATTTAAAAGCCATTCGCCGCACCGACGGTTTTATCAAAGAGTTGTGGCAACAGCTGCAGAATGATCCATATTACGCCGGCCAGACGACCTTGCTGATTAGCACCGACCATGGCCGCGGCGACAGTGCCAACAGCTGGCAGCACCATGCCAGCGGCCGGGCTATCGCCGGATATATGAAAAAGTTAAAGAACTTTGGCAATGGCGTCAGTGGCTCTGACGAGATTTGGCTGGCAGCCTTAGGCCCACAAATTCCAGCGCGTGGTTTAGTCCAGACGCAGCAGCCGTGGAGCCAAAGCCAGGTCGCCAGCACTGTGGCGGAATTGCTCGGGTATGATTACCAGGCTTATCAATACAAAGCAGCGGCAGCGATTCCGCTGGGGACAACAGATCAGGCGACAGCACAACTTGCCGGCCGCAGCAGCCAGTCAGCATCAGCTACCGATACCACAGACGGCGCCAGCCTGACGCCGCAATAACCACCGTCACTGCCGCTGGTAAATCTCCAGCGGCAGACCGTCCGGGTCCTGAAAAAAGGTAAAAGCAGCGCCGGTATAGGGGTCAATCCGCACCGGCTCTGTCGCCACGCCGCGGCTATTCAGCCAGGTCACAGTCGCCGCCACATCGTCCACGACAAAACTTAAATGCCGCAGGCCTTGCGCCTCAGGCCGGCTCGGCCGCTCCGGTGCGCCGGGAAAGCTAAATAGCTCCAGCTGGGTGCCATCCGGCAACTGTAAATCCAGCTTCCAGCTGTCGCGCGCTTCACGGTAATGCTCTGCCAGAATGCGCAGGCCCAAAGTCTCGCTGTAAAACGCTTTTGAACGCGCGTAATCACTGCAGATCAGCGCCACATGGTGCATACCGCTCAGCATCTTCATTCCTTAATGACTGGCCGCAGCCACAGCTTCGACCTGGCGCCAGACCCGCAGCAAATTGCCGGACATAATTTTGACAATATCCGCCTCGCTGTAGCCGCGCTTTAACAAGCCTTCGATCAGGTTCGGATACATCGACACATCTTTCAGGCCATCCGGCAATGAATCACCAACACCGTCAAAATCCGAACCAATACCAACATGGTCAATGCCCACCAGCTGCACCACATGGTCGATGTGTTTCAGCACAGTCTCCACATTGGCAAAGGGATACGGGTGTTTCGCCAGATATTCAGCCCGGTAAGCTTCATCGTCCTGCGATTTCCCGGCTGCTTTGGCCGCCGCTTTAAATTGCAGGCCCCACTGGTTGGCCTGGCTGATGACAAAAGACGAGCCGAAATTAATCTGGATCACGCCACCATTTTTCGCTAATGCCTGGATCATCTTGTCGTCCATATTGCGCTCAAAACCCGGCACAAAAGCGCGCAGCGATGAGTGCGACGCAATGACCGGCGCTTTGGTCAGACTCAATACTTTGTAAAAAGCCGCGTCGGACACGTGCGAAATATCGATCATCATGCCGAGTTTATTCATCTCAGCGACCACTTGCTCGCCAAACGGGCTTAAGCCTTTGTGCGGGCGGCGCAGGTCGTAGCTGGAATCGGCGATATGGTTCGATTCAGAATGCGCCAGCGTGATGTAACGAATACCACGCTGGTAGAAATGCCGCAGGTTTTCCAGTTTTCCATTGATTGGCGTACCGTTTTCCATGCCAAGTGCCAGCGAGATTTTGCCTTGCTTAAACTGCGCGGCTAAATCGTCGCTGCGATATGCCATGGCGAATTTATCCGGTGCGCGGCCGACTAAGGCTTCCATCGAATCAATCAGCTGATTGGCCAGTAACTCGCCGCCACCGGTTTTTTCATAAGAGGCCGGAATATACACCGACATAAAAGGTGCATTCAGGCCGCCTTTTTTCGCCCGCGGATAATCAAACTCACCTTTGGCTGTGGCCTGACTGACGTCTTCCCAATGCTCCTGTAAACGGTACGGGACATCAATATGAGTGTCTACCAACAGATATTGCTGGGCGATGCGCTGCGCTTCGGCCTTCAGATCGGCGGCATGGGCAGTGTGAGCCTGCAGCGCCATCAGGCTGCAGAGCATAGCTATTTTGCTGAATTTCATCGTGTTCCTGCTTAAATTGGCGTGATTTCCGCGGTATCGGCCCAGCATAAAACAATTCCAGCGGTCGCGGCAGCAGCTTTATCGCGTGCCAGCATCAGTCAATCGCGGCAATAAGGCCGGCATTTGTTACAATTTGTAACTTTTACATCAAGGATTGATTGCGAATTAACCAGCTGGTATGGTGTGGAACACACAAGTTCGCTTAGATCAGCGCCAGTTTTACAGCGCAAAAACGGAGAAAGACCATGTATAAAACTATTATTGCGCTGAGTCTTGGCGCCCTGCTCGCCGGTTGTGGCAGCACCAACAATGCAATGAACTCAGATGTCAGCAAAACCAACGTGGTGAAAGCCAACGATATTGAGAAAAAACGCGGCGCAGCGCCGGATGGTACGGCGGAAAAAGCCGGTTATATCTGTCGAACTGAACGCCGGCTGGGTTCGCGTTTTGGTGAAAAAACCTGCCGGACACCCCAACAAATTGAAGCAGAACGTCAAGCAGCTAAAGAAGCATTACCCCGTCACCGCGAGTGCGCTGCCGGCTCAATTTGTAACTAAGCTTTGTAACTTAACCGATATGCAACATAAAAAAACCGCAGACAACTGCGGTTTTTTTATTGATATCTGGTGGCCGGGTTATTGCACCAAACCAAATTCACTTTGCAGCACCGCCGCTAACTCAGCATCGCTGATTTCGCGGCTTTGCGTCACACCGGCCACACTCTGCTTCAGTTCGCGGCCCACCAGCATGACCCGGCCTTGCGCATGTTGGCGGATCAACAACAGTTTTTGCACAAACACAGTATCCGGATGGGTCGAATTCAGATAATTGGCCGGCATAAAATCAATCCATTCAGCCGGATGTAAATCAAAACCAAACTGACTGACCCAATTACCATCAATCATCGCCTGCAGCACATAATCGCCCGGTGTTGGCATGGTCAGACGGAACTGGTCAAAGTCCTGCTGCTGCGGCAAATTCACCTGAGATAACGCCACAGGCGCCCGCATGCCATAACTACCAAAACCTAAATCACACAGATAACGTTCAGCACCGATAGTGACCACCAGCGCCATATGC
>CBFGPY010000264.1:0-4904 GCA_965650755.1 uncultured Chromatiaceae bacterium
TCAGAAAGAACAACCGAGCCAATTGTTGCGTGATAGTCGATGCGCCCTGACTGTAGTCGCCGGTTGTTGCCACTACAGACGCGGCCCGCATCACACCAATCAGGTCAATGCCCGGATGTTCATAAAAACGCGAGTCTTCGGTGGCCAGTACGGCTTTAATCAACAGCGGTGGCATTTCGCTGAGTTTTAATGGGATCCGGCGTTTTTCACCAAATTGGGAAATAAGTTCACCATCCTGGCTGAATACCCGCATCGGCGTTTGTAACCGCACATCCTTCAGGGTTTCCACGCTTGGCAGGTCATTTTTCAAATACAGATAAGTGATGCCGACGCTCAGAATACCTAAGGTCAGACACGACAACAGGATAATGACAAGTTTTTTAAGCCAAGACACTGAATAGCCCCAATTTTTGCTGCCCTTTACCAAAATAGGCTGCTAGTATAAATTCATTAGTAGTTGGTGAAGCACATTGTTTCTGGTGCAAAAACAACGCACGCCACGGCGAAAACATAATAATCATAAGTTTGAGACGGCTGCAGGACGCTATGATAAACCGGTTGTTTCGTACGAAAAATCAATTAATCCTGGGCGTCGATATTGGCGCTCATACCGTCAAGGCTATTTTGCTGAGCCAACATGGCGAGCATTATAAAGTAGAAGCCCTGGCAATAGAACCAATGATTAAAGGTTCGATGACTGACCGAGAAATTCAGGACATCGAAGCCGTCGGCACTGTTATTGCCAAAATCCGCAAGAAAATCCCAAAAAATATCAAATTTGCCGCTGCTGCTGTGTCAGGTTCTACTGTGATCACCAAAGTGATTTTTATGGATGCCAGCCTGTCGGATGATGAATTAGCCAGCCAGATTGAAGTGGAAGCGGACAGCCTGATCCCTTATCCGCTCAGCGAAGTCAGTATGGACTTCGAAAAGCTCGATCTAAACGTCAATGACCCGTCCAAAGTGAATGTGTTACTCAGTGCCGCACGGACTGAAAGTGTGCAAAGCCGGGTATCTGCATTGGATGCCGGCAACTTCGCCACCAAAGTGGTCGACGTCGAATCCTATTGTCTGAGCCGGGCTGCCGAGCTGTGTTTCCATCAGTTACCACCAGACGCGCATGAAAAATTGATTGCAGTCGTCGATATCGGCGCGACGATGACGCTGATGAGTATTCTGGAAGGTGGCAAAACCCATTACACCCGTGACCAGATGTTCGGCGGCGAACAATACACCCGCAGCATCATTTCTTATTACGGTAAAACTTACGAAGAAGCAGAGCAGGCTAAGGTCAGCAACGATTTACCACCTACTTACACCTTTGAAGTACTGGCGCCATTTCAGACCATGATTTTGCAGCAGGTGCGCCGTGGTATTCAGATGTATCTGACGACGTCTGGTCGCGAAAGTATTGATTACCTGATTATTTCTGGTGGTACTGCGTTAATCGATGGTATTGATAAGCTGTTGACAGAAGAGTTAGGCATCCACACAGTCGTGGCGAATCCATTTCAGCATATGGAAGTTGGCTCCGCAGTGGACCGGCAGCAACTGACGCAATTGGCGCCGCAATTAATGATCGCCTGTGGGCTTGCAATGCGGAGTTTCTCAACATGGCATATCTGAACCTGCTGCCCTGGCGCGAAGCCCAGAAAAAACAACAACAAGCCCGCTTTATGACCACAATGACTGCCGCCTGCGTCGGCAGTTTTTTGCTGGTGTTTATCATCAGTGCGGTCTACGGTTCAATGATTGAAGGGCAGGATGGCCGCAATAATTATCTGCAGGGCGAAATCGCGATTCTCGACCAACGGATTGCTGAAATTAAACAACTAGACGAGAAGAAAAAGAATCTGCAAAAGCGGATTGAGCTGATTGCCCAGTTGCAGAGCAGCCGGAATCTCGGTACGCAAATTATGGATGAAATCGCCAAAGTCACGCCGGCTGGTGTCTATCTGACCAATCTGGAGAAAAAGGGCCCGTCATTGTTATTAGTGGGCAAAAGTGAGTCCAATAACCGCTTATCCAACATGATCAGGGCGGTTGAGGCATCTGAATTGTTGTCGACGCCACTACTGGAATTTATCGAAGCCGGTAAAGATGATACTGAGCTCCTCAGCGATTTCAAAATGCACCTGATGGTCAAAGGCTTTGAGGCAGTACAAGGTGCGTCCAACAAGCCGAAGCCTGCGACCGGAGGCACCAAATGAGCCTGAATATCAATCTGGAAGAACTGAACAATCTTGATTTAGCCAATGTTGGCTCCTGGCCACCTTTTGCCAAGTCTATGCTGATTGTTGTGTTCAGTATTTTGGTCGCGGTGCTGAGTTATTTTATGCTGGTCGATGAAAAAATAACCGCGCTGCAAGCTGCTGAAGCACGGGAGCAGGAACTGCGTCAAACCTATCGTGCTAAATATGCCGCCGCTGTGAATTTAGATTTGTACAAGAAACAGATGGTAGAAATGGAAGAAACCTTCTCCTATTTGTTGAAGCAGTTGCCGGCCACGCATGAAACCCCGGGGTTATTGGACGACATTACTTATGCCGGTACATCGACCGGTCTGACTTTTGTCCGCATCAACTGGATGCCGGAAATCGAAAAAGATTTTTACACCGAGTTGCCGATCCAGATTGATGTGGTTGGGGATTATCATCAGTTCGGTAATTTTGTCAGCGAAGTTGCCAAACTGCCGCGTATTGTGTCGTTGCATGACTTTTCCGTGACTACCGACAAAGAAGACCGGCTGATTTTTAATGTGGTCGCCAAAACGTACCGGTATAAGGAGGCGCCATGAGTCGTCAAACTGGCCGGGCTTTGGCACTAACTGCCGCATTGACGCTTCTGCAGGGTTGTAATGACTCTCTGACCGATATCCAGCAATTTATGGAATCAGTGAAAGCGAATACGCCTGCGGGTATTCCGCCTCTGCCTAAAGCGAAACCCTTTGTACACATCAGCTATCAGTCAGCCAACGCCCACAGCCCGTTCAGCGCACCGCGGCCTGAAGCCGTGCAGGAAAAGTTCTCACAATCGCAGGGATGTCTGAGCCCAGACCCGGCGCGGCGAAAAGAGCCGCTGGAAAAATTTGCTTTGGATAATCTGGCAATGCGGGGAACGCTCGGTGACGGTCATGATGTCTGGGCACTGATAGAAGCCGCTGATAAAACCTTGCATAGAGTCAGCAAAAATAACTACATTGGTTTATTTCACGGACGGATCATTCAGGTCGATCCTAACCAGATTGAATTAATTGAATTAATCCCGGACGGCGCCGGATGCTGGAAAGAGCGGACGACCACAATGCAAATGGCCGACCCCAATGCCGCAGCGCGCAAATAAGGTGTGAGCATCATATGGATCAACTAAAAAATATGAAAAAACAACGATCAGCCTGGTGCCGGATAGCGCTTGGATGCGCTTTGCTGAGTATGGGCTCAGCATCAGCAGCTCCACTTCTGTATGACGTCAGGTATTCACCGCTGAGCACCGGTGAGACTGAAATTGAATTTGTGTTTGATGAAGCGCTGGGCACCGCGCCGGAAGTGCAAATTTATAACGAACCGTCGCGGATTGAAGTCACCTTCCCGGAAGCAGAGTTTGAAGAGAAACTGACGGATGTCACTATAGACAAAGCGGGCGTGAAAAATGCCCGTACTGAATTCTGGCAAAAAGGCATTAAAACATCGGTGTTCCTCGAACATCTGAAGCTGTATAAAACGCGGATGGAAGGCAATACCTTTTATCTGCAGGTCAGTGACAGTTCTGTCAGCAAAGCCAAACCTGACGCCAATGCTTACATCAACAAAGTGCAGGCTATCGATTTTCGCCGTGGCGAAAAAGGTGAAGGCAAGGTGTTGGTATTCCTGAAAGACAGCTCGGCTGCTGTTGATGTGCGGGAAAATCTCGGCAAAATTGTCGTCGAATTTCATAACACCGATATCGGTGACGACTTGCTGTACCAGTTGGATGTGTTGGATTTTGGTACTGTAGTCAAAGGTATCGAAACCTTTAAAGACGGCGTGATCACCCGCTTGGTGATTGAACCTACATCCGCATTTACTTTTGCTTATCAGCAGGTTGATAACATTTTTAGTCTGAGCGTGGAGAAAGACGCCAGCGCCGGCAGCTTTATGCAGGGCGGTAAAGATTACAAAGGTAAAGCGATTTCTCTGAACTTTCAGGACATCCCGGTCCGCACCGTGCTGCAAATCATCGCCGACTATAACGGCTTTAACCTGGTGACCAGCGATTCAGTCAGCGGCAATGTCACTTTGCGGCTCGACGGCACGCCGTGGGACCAGGCACTGGATATTGTGCTGAAAGTGCGTGGTCTGGATAAACGCATGGATGGCAACATTCTGATGGTTGCGCCTACTGACGAACTGGCGGAGCGCGAAGCCAAAGAGCTGCAGGCGCGGCAAAAAGTCGAAGAATTAGAAGCGTTATATTCTGAGTTTATTTCGGTCAATTACGCCAAAGCGGCGGATTTAGCCAAGCTGCTGGATGGCAAAGATACTTCTTTGTTATCACCGCGTGGCAATGTGTCGGTGGATGAGCGTACCAATACGATTCTGTTAAAAGACACAGCCAAAGCCATCGAAAACGTACGGCGCTTGGTTGAACGGCTGGACGTACCGGTGAAACAGGTACTGATTGAATCCCGGATGGTGACGGTCAAAGACAGCGTGGCGGAAGAATTAGGCATTCGCTGGGGCTTCAGCGATCAGCAGCTGAACAAAGCGGTGTCAGGTACAGCTGCAGCGGCAGAATCTTTGACCAAAGGCAATATTCCGGCGCTGGACCAGCGTTATAACGTCAATCTACCGGTCAGTACTGATGGTGCCGGTAAAATCGGTTTCCACATTTCCAAGCTTGGTGATGGCACATTGATTGATCTGGAA
>CBFGPY010000265.1:0-4877 GCA_965650755.1 uncultured Chromatiaceae bacterium
CCTGTTGACACGCCAGGCGCCAACCGGCGATTCCTGCAAAAACTGGCGCCACAGCTTGTGTTGTTGTTGGAAACCGAGCTCTGGCCAAATCTGCTGCACGCAGCAAAAGCGCATCAGGTGCCGGTGTTATTAGTCAATGCGCGTTTGTCACGGCGTTCGGCGCGCGGTTACCGGCGTTTTGCCTGGTTGGTTAAACCGATGCTGCAGCAGCTCACTGCTGTTCTGGCACAGGATATCGCCACGGCCAGACGTTTTAATGCACTGGCTGGCCGGCATTGTGATAGTTCGCTGGCCGTGCGGGTCGGCAATCTGAAATACGATATGCGGATCGCGCCGGATTTAGCCGAGCGTGCTGCTGCGCTTCGCACTGACTGGGGCGCACGACCGGTGTTGGTCGCTGGCAGTACGCATGCCGGTGAAGATGAAATTATTCTGCAAGCTTTTGCGCACATCCGGCAGCAACAACCGGACTTGTTATTGATTCTGGTCCCGCGTCACCCGGACCGCTTTGACAGTGTGGCGCGATTGATTGAATCCTGTGGCTTGAACTATGTGCGGCGCAGCCGGGATGCCGCGGTCAGTGCTGAGACTGCAGTCTTGCTTGGTGACAGCATGGGTGAGCTGATGCTGTGGTATCAGGCAGCTGATTTGGTATTTATTGGCGGTTCATTAATTCCACGCGGCGGCCATAATCCGCTCGAAGCCATGTGTCTGGCAAAGCCGCTGTTATCAGGCCCGCAGGTGTTTAATTTTGCTCAGGCTTATCAATTGCTGGAGCAACATGCTGCAGTGCGTTGGGTGTCAGACGCCACAACGCTGGCGGAGCAGGTGGTGTCACTGTTAAACGACCCGGCAGAGCGTCAGCGTTTGGCCGCTGCCGGTTTACAGCTTTATCAGCAACAAGGTGGTGCCACTGCACGCACTTTGGCCCGGATCGGTCAGCAGGCGCTGGCAAAGCCGGTGGCGTTGCCCGGTGAACTGCGCTGGTGTGCGCCGGCATTGGCGGCTGAGCTGCAAGATGCGCCTCTGTTTGATCCGGTCTGGTGGCAGGCACAGCAGGCGGTGACGGGGCATTCAATCGGACGCAACACCGTATATTTTGTGCGTGGAAGCGGAGCTGAGACCGACTGGGTGCTTCGGCATTATTACCGTGGCGGCCTGATTGGCAAATTGAATAAAGACTGGTTTGCGCCAGTGCCGGTGGCCCGCAGCCGGGCACTGGCCGAATTTGGTTTATTGTTGTGGATGCGTCAGGCCGGCTTGCCGGTGCCGGCACCGGTGGCGGCGCGTTATCAGCGGCGCGGTTTTGGTTATAGTGCCGATATTTTGTTGGAACGCATCCCGCAGAGTCAGGATTTGTTTCATGTCCTGCAGCAGCAGGCGCTGACAAAAACTCAGTGGCAGCAGCTCGGGGCTGTGGTGGCAAGGTTGCATCAGGCTGGTGTGTATCACTCCGATTTAAATTGTCACAACATTCTGCTGGATGCTGCCGGTAAGTTTTGGCTGATTGATTTTGATAAATGTGCCAGAAGGTCGGGCACGGACTGGTGGCCAGAGCCGGTGGCGCGCTTGCAGCGCAGTTTGCAAAAAGAGCTGGGGCTGCAGGCTGCTTTTTATTTCACGACTGACAACTGGCAGGCGCTGAGTACAGGTTATCAGCAACAGCTGAAGACCACAGCGGCTGTTCACTGACTGCAGCATGGGGCAGAGCTAATAAAAAAGCCGCATAAGCGGCTTTTTCAGTTCTCTATCAGACTGTTATTGCTGGCTGGTGCTGAGCGTTAAGCCTGTCACTGCGGCATAACCATACAAACCGATATGGTAAGTGCCGGCAGTTGGATTGGTGAAACTGCAGCTTTCAGTACTACCGGTTTTGTATGGCCGGCAAGTGTAGCTGCTCAGCGTCGGCTGTGAGCCGAGGCGCACGTACAGGTCAACGTCACCTGTGCCACCGGCAGTGCTGATGGTCAGGTTGGTGCGACCGGCAGGCACTGTCAGGGTGTAATATTTCCAGGTGCTTTTCGCTACTGAGATATTAGGTGTCGTGGTGGTGACCGGCGTGGTACCGCCACCAGTGCCGCCGGCGGCTTTAGTCACCGCAGCAGCGGCATCAACAATACCTGTCCCGCAGCTGGTGCAGGTGGCCGGGAAGGCGCGGGTAGTGGTTTTCAGGATAGATTCCACTTCATCCGGCGTGGCCGTTGGTTTTTTCTGCAGCACTAATGCCGCAACGCCAGCCACATGCGGAGCAGCCATAGAGGTGCCTTGCATGTAGGAATACACGTCTGAGCCCGGAGTGGTGGTGCCGCTGTTGTGCGTAGACAACACGCCGTTGGAGTCATTGGCTGAGTTCTGTGCACCGCCTGGTGCGGCAACGTCAACTGAAGTGCCGTAGTTGGAATAATAAGCGCGGCCACCATTGCGGTTGGTGGATGCGACGTTCACGACGCCGGCACAGTTACCCGGGTTGTAGTTGTTGGCGTTGTCGTTGTCATTACCCGCCGCAATGACGACCACAGTGCCGCGTGAACGCGCTGAGTTGATCGCTGCCTGTGTGGTTGAGTCACAGGCACCTGAACCGCCTAAACTCATGTTAATGACCTTCGCCGGGTTGGCGTTGGCCGACACGCCGGAAACAGTGCCGCCTGAGGCCCAGATAATACCGTCAGCGATATCTGACGTATAACCACCACATTTCCCCAGTACCCGTACCGGCACGACTTTGGCTTTATAAGCAACGCCGGCAACGCCGCTGTTGTTATTGGTGACTGCGGCTACAGTACCGGCGACATGAGTACCATGCCAGCTGGAATCCTGCGCTTGCGTTGGCTGACCGCCACCACAGGCACCAACCGCCACCCAGTCGCCCGGATCTTTGGCATCACTGTCACGACCATTGCCGTCATTACCGATGAACGAATCGGAAATCATGTCATAGCCTGGCAGAATATTGGCATTCAGGTCGGCATGCGGGCGGTAACCGGTATCCAGTACTGCCACAACGACGCCGGTACCATCGGCCTGATCCCAGGCGGCCGGCGCGCGCAGACCACCGGTGTTTTCATAGTAATGCCATTGGTTGTTGTATTGGGTGTCGTTTGGTGTTGCCATGATTTGCAACAACCGGTCTTCCTCAACTTCGCCGACATTCGGATCGTTTTTCAACGCCTTGATCATGTCAGCTTTTTCTTTGTCATTGAGGCGACGCTCGGCGCGCACAATGTGGCGGCCATTGACGGCGCTGGCTCGGACATAATCCAGTTCAGAACCGGCCAGTACCGACAGCGTTTCTTCGACATGTTGTTGTACGTTGATTTGTTCATCAACGAAACTTTGTGTGGTGGCATCGGCATCAGACAGCACGTCGCCGGTGGCATTGCCGCCTTGTTTGTAGGTCAGAATAAACTGGGTGTTGGCTTCGGTGGCTTCTTTGTTTGCCGCCAGGCTGACTTCCTGCGCGGTGACTGGGGCCAGCATCAATGCTGTGAGGGTTCCAAGGGCGATTTTATGTAATTTGAATGGTTGCATTGTAAGTTCTCAATAACGTCTTGTTGTAATTGCCTGGACAGTGCCCGCTATTGTTTTTGCTGCTGCAAAGACGCAGCGCTGTAGTGCGGGAAGCGCAATATTTCATCAATGCATTCGTGCTGTAAAGATAACTAAATTAACATTTGGTTATATAAATGGGACTGTTGGTAGAAATGATTGCACTAAAATGGTGCGTGTGGTGACGAAAGATCGGGCTGTAACTGGCGTTATTTCTACAAATTATTACAAATAGTTACAGCTGTGAATTTATTACTGTTCGAAATAAGTTAGATTTAAAAGGTATAAAAAATACGGTTTTTTTTGCATTTTTTGTCATCTTAGGCTGTTAAAGCGGCGCTGACGTTTGCCTTTCTACCAGATCCGCCGGACAATAGCCGGTTTTCGGCCTGTCGTCGCCAAGATGCTGCCGAACCCGAAGTTCAGAGGTGAAAACTCCAGATGCAGCAGTGGGATGTCATTGTGATTGGCGCAGGCGCCGCCGGTTTGTTTTGTGCCATTGAAGCTGGTAAACGCGGCCGTCGCGTGCTGGTGCTGGATAACGGTAAAAAAATCGGCCGGAAAATTCTGATGTCCGGTGGCGGACGTTGTAACTTTACCAACATCTATGCCAGCCACCAGAATTACCTATCGCAAAACCCGCATTTCTGTAAATCGGCGCTTAGCCGCTATACGCAATGGGATTTCATCAGTCTGGTGCAGCAATACCAAATCCCCTATCACGAAAAGACCTTAGGTCAGTTGTTCTGCGATGACAGCGCCAAGGATATTGTTGAGCTACTCAGCAGCGAATGCCGCAAAGCCGGCGTGCAGATTGCGCTGCAGCAACAAATCAGCGCTGTGTCTTTTGTTGATGGCCAGTATCAGGTGGTCACGCCGGAACTGACGCGGACTTGCCAGAGCCTGGTGGTCGCCTGCGGCGGCTTAAGTTTACCGAATCTTGGCGCCACAGCCTTTGGTTATCAGCTGGCGGAGCAGTTTGGCCTGAACGTTTTACCGGTGCGCGCTGCGCTGGTACCCCTGACCTGGCAGCCGGCAGATAAAGCAGTGTTTGAAGAAATCAGCGGTGTGGCGCTGCCGGTTACCGCCGAAGCAAATGACGTGGTGTTCCCGGAAGATATGTTGTTCACCCACCGCGGTCTCAGTGGCCCGGCTATTTTGCAAATTTCCTCATTCTGGCAGCCAGGCGATGATTTATTGATCAATTTACTACCGCAGCTGGATGTCAGCGAATTTTTGCGCGAACAACAGCAAAAACACCCGGAGCAGGAACTGAAAACCGCTCTTGGCAAAGTATTACCAAAACGTCTGGTTGAAAAACTGATAGAAAT
>CBFGPY010000266.1:0-4876 GCA_965650755.1 uncultured Chromatiaceae bacterium
GTAGTGAACAAAATAAAAGGGCCAGATGGCCCTTTTATTTTGCTCAAATTCCGGTGTTAGAGCTGTAACTGGCGCCGCGCCTGTGCCAGTAATGGTCGCACTAGAGCAAAAGTCACAGGCCTGGTCAGTAGCGGGTAAACCAGCACCAGCGCCAAGGCGAATCCAAGGCCTTGCCAGATATTGTCAGCGCGGGCGATCAGCATAAAAGGCGGGATTAACACACAAAGCTTCCAGACATTGAGGATAAGCTTCTGCGGTGTTGGTAGCTGATCAGCAGCACGGCGTAAAACCGCCATCCGGTCGCGGAAGTTCAGTTGCTGCAGTTCAGGTAAAGCGCGACTGTTCCAGAACATAACATACCTTTTTTTAATCAAATTACAGGTTATACGGTGAGGCGGCCGCTGCAGATTGGCCAGGATCTCCAAGCTCAGAAATAACAAAGGCCGGTAGGCCGGCCTTTGTACTGCGCAAAGCTGACTTAGCGAAGTTTCGCCAGGATCTCTGTGACCACGTCATCAATCGCCAACAGCGATTTTTCGCCGCTGCGACGGTTTTTGTACTCAACCAAACGTTCGTCCAGATTGCGCTCGCCAATCACGATATGGTGCGGCACACCTAACAGTTCCATATCGGCGAACATTACACCCGGCCGTTCTTTCCGATCGTCGAATAACACTTCCACACCCGCAGCGGTCAGTGCCTGATACAGCGCTTCTGCAGTGTCCTGAATACGCACTGATTTGTGCATATTCATCGGCACTAAAGCCACCTGGAATGGCGCGATAGCCGCAGGCCAGATGATGCCGTATTGGTCGTGGTTTTGTTCAATAGCGGCAGCCACAATACGCGACACGCCGACACCATAACAGCCCATGGTCATGATCTGGTGCTTGCCTTCTTCATTCAGCACGCCGGCTTTCATCGCGGCCGCGTAACGATCACCGAGCTGGAAAATATGCCCAACTTCAATACCGCGTTTGATCACTAAGTGGCCGTTGCCACATGGGCTTGGATCGCCTTCGACGACGTTACGCAGGTCTGCGACTTCATAAGTTGCAATATCGCGGTCAAAGTTCACGCCTGTCAGGTGATAACCGTCTTTGTTGGCACCACAGACAAAGTTTGCCAGCACTGCGGCGCTGCGATCTGCAACGATGCGAATTGATAATCCGAGCGGACCCAGCGAGCCGGCAGATGCGCCGGTAACAGCGCGGATATCCGCTTCAGAGGCGAATGTCAGCGGGCTTTGTACGCCGGCCAGTTTCTCTGCTTTGATTTCGTTTAACTCATGGTCACCGCGTAATAACAGCGCCACCAGTGGTTGTGGTGATTTTTCGTCTGTACGCTCGCCGTATACCAGCAATGTCTTGATGATCTGGTTGGCGTCAACGGCCAATAATGCGGCAACTTCGGCGATAGTACCGGCGTTTGGCGTCGCGATTTCAGTCACTGGTGCTGTCGCGGCAGGGCGCGGCGTCGTGGGTGCCAATGCTTCAGCTTTTTCAATATTTGCCGCGTAATCGCTGGCATCAGAGAAGACAATCGCATCTTCACCGGACGAGGCCAGTACGTGGAATTCGTGGGAAACCGCGCCACCAATGGCGCCGGTATCGGCTAAGACCGGACGGAACTCGAGGCCTAACCGGGTAAAGATATTGCTGTAAGCCTGATACATCGCCTGATAGGTCTTCTCCAGACATTCCTGACTCAGGTGGAAGGAGTAGGCGTCTTTCATCAGGAATTCACGCGCGCGCATCACACCAAAACGTGGCCGGCGTTCGTCGCGGAATTTGGTCTGGATTTGTTATAAATTCAGCGGCAGCTGTTTGTAGCTGCTGACTTCTTTACGCACCAGGTCGGTGATGACTTCTTCGTGGGTTGGGCCGAGCACAAAGTCACGCTGGTGGCGGTCTTTAAAACGCAGCAGTTCTGCGTCCATTTTTTCCCAGCGACCAGATTCCTGCCACAGTTCAGCCGGTTGTACCATCGGCATCAGCACTTCAATCGCACCGGCTTTGTTCATTTCTTCACGTACAATCGCTTCGACTTTACGCAGCACCCGGATACCGTTCGGCAGCCAGGTGTACATACCGGACGCTTCACGACGGATCATGCCGGCACGCAGCATTAACTGATGGCTGATAATTTCGGCATCGGCCGGCGTTTCTTTTAACGTGGATAACAGGTACTGACTGGTGCGCATTGCTGTGTTCACTCTGAAATACAAATAATTTGGCCCTATTCTATCAAGGGGTTTAGTCGGGCAGAAGGGTGATTTGCTGTTTTCTGAAGTCTGATTGTACTTGCTGACCTGCGCCCATGCCGCCGAGGCTGTAAATCCCGCCGTCGATTTCGATGAGATTACGCAGGTCCATCACAGCTGCATTGGTTTTACCCAGCCGCCACTTTTGGCTGTTGAGCTGATATAACCAGACTTTATCATCGGGCTCAGCCGGTTTGCCGCTATAGCCGATGCCGTTGAAATTGTAGGGAGTGCTGCTGCCACCGATAAATGCCAGATAACGTTCACCTTCAATAGTGACTGGCAGCGCGGCCTGCCGGTAACGCGCGGTCCCGGTTGGATGCGGGATGGCTTTCCAGCTGATTTTGCGCGCATTGCTGCGGTTGATATCGCCACGATAACAGGCCGGGCTTGCGACGTAGCTGCGTTCACCCGCCGGATCTAACGCGGCTGCAACGCCGTCACAAACGACCATGACGTTTCCTTCAATGGCTGCGGCATGGCCAAATACCGGCGTCCCGGGAAAAGGCGTGGCCTGAGCCCATTTCTGCGTGAAGTTATCAAACAGCTGCACCAGATTGACATTGCCGTCGTTATGCCAGCCGCTGACGAGGTAGATATAGCGGTTCTGATAGGCAAGGGCGACACTGTCGTCGACGGCTACCGGCATATCCGGCAATTTGGTGAAGTTTTTACTGATCACACTAAAACGGTAGCTATCTGGCTGGGTAACTTCGGTGCCATCCAGGGCGACCAAATAACCACCAAACAGATAGAAGTTTTGTTCCAGCACAGTCGCCGTCATGGCGAGGCGCCCGTTGTGGCCAAGGCTATTGGGTACATTTGGCAATTTTTGCCAGCTGCTGTCGCCGCTGAGTAACAGCCAGCCTTTGCTGTGGGTGTCCGCAGCGGTTTTAGCTGCACCGAGCCCGGCAAAACTGGCGATATAAGTTTTGCCGCGGATAGTGGTCGTCAGGACAGGGTTATTACTGACCGGCTCCGGCAGCGGTGGCAGCGTCTGTGCCATTGTCTGTGCGCTCAGCAGGCAGAATAAAAATGTCGGTAACGTGGTTGTGGTTGCCATCGACAGTCCATTTGATGTTGTAGTGATACAGAGTCATACCATAAGTTTGGATATCTTCGCGCTGTTTTTTGTAAGGTGGCCGCGGGTCCTGTTTTAACACTTTTTCGATAAACAGCTGCAGATGCGGGTATTGCTGCTGTTTCTGACAAAATTGCACTGCAGTCTCGCTAAAGCTGACCGTCATCGCTGTCTCTGGTGCCGCGTCGGCAAAACCGCCGAGCGCATCCGGCAACGCATCTGAATAGGGCAGATATGGTTTAATGTCTAATACGGGGGTGCCGTCGAGCAGATCAATACCGGATAAATGTAATACCAGTAATTCGCCGCGCCGGCTGACGCCTTCGAGTTTCACCACAGACAAGCCGATAGGGTTGGGTCTGAATGTGGCGCGGGTGGCGAACACCCCTTTTTTGGTATTGCCGCCAAGGCGTGGTGGCCGCACCATGGGCGACCAGCCTTTATTTGCGGTTTCGTGAAACACAAACACCAACCACAGATGCGAAAAAGCTTCGATGCCGCGCACAATGGCGTCATCGGCATAAGGCGGGTGCAACACCAGTTCCCCGCGCGCTTCTGGAATAAGGCCTGGCTGGCGTGGAATGGCAAATTTCTGTTTATAAGGCGACTGGATAAATCCGAGCGCCGGGAAGTTAAACCTCTGGTCCATGGGCAGAACAACAATCTCTGGCAGGTGTGTTGTTGACATTATCCGGTGCCGGCGCGCAAACAACAAGGTTCAGCCGCTGCAGATGCAGAAGTGCTTGCTCTTGGCTGTCTGGGTGTCTAGAGTGATTTGTTTGCCAATGACGTAAAGAGTTGTGATTCGATGGAACAGAAAACACTATTGATTGAATGCCCGGATTCAAAGGGCCTGATCGCCCAAATTACCAATATTTGTTACAAGCATCAGCTGAATATCACCCGCAATACTGAATATGTCGACCCGGACTCAGGCCGCTTTTATATGCGTACTCAGCTCGAAGGGATTTTTAATGATCATACTCTGTTGCTGGATTTGGACCGTGCTTTGCCCCAAGGCAGTGAAAGGCAATTAGTCGGCACCGCGAAAAAGCGTGTGGTGATTCTGGTGACCAAAGAAGCGCATTGCCTTGGCGATATTCTGATGAAAGTGTTTGATGGTTCACTGGAACTGGATATTGCGGCTGTCATCGGTAATCACCCGCATTTACAGGCGCTGACCGAGAAATTCGACCTGCCGTATCATTTTATTGACCATCAGGGGGTCAGCCGGGTTGAGCATGAACAATTATTGGCCGCGCAGATAGCACAGTATCAGCCGGATTATCTGGTGCTGGCGAAGTTTATGCGGGTATTAAGCCCGGATTTTGTGGCGGCTTATCCGAACCGCATCATCAATATCCATCATAGTTTTTTACCGGCCTTTATCGGTGCACATCCTTATCGCCAGGCCTTTAATCGCGGCGTCAAAATTATTGGTGCGACTGCACATTTTGTTACTGATCATCTGGACGAAGGTCCAATCATTAAACAAATGGTGACGAATGTTGACCATACTTACAGTGCAAAAG
>CBFGPY010000267.1:0-4874 GCA_965650755.1 uncultured Chromatiaceae bacterium
TCCAGCCTCATCGGCTTAGCCGCTTGTGGCGGTGGCGGCTCAGATACTACACCTGCACCACAACCCACACCGCAAAATGCAGCGCCAGTGCCCGGCAGTAATACCTTTCAGTTAAACGAAGACAGCAATCTGCAGGCGCAACTTGGTGCTACCGACGCGGACAATGATCCGCTCAGTTACCAGCTGACCAGCCAGAGCCAGGCGCAAGGTGTTGTCACTTTGCAAAGTGACGGGCGTTTTACTTATCAGCCCACCGCTGATTTTGCCGGCGAAGCCGGTTTTACCTTCACCGTCAGTGACGGGAAAAATCCACCGGTTGCCGGAAATGCCAAACTGACGGTGCAAAATATCAACGACCTGCCGCAGGCTGCGCCACAACAATTTAGCGGAACTGAAGATACGGCAGCCACCTTTCAGCTCAAAGCGACTGATGCCGATCAGGACCCACTGACCTTTACCTTACAAAGCGTCAATCCGGTGAATGCCGGTGTGCTGGTTAGTCCTGCCGGCAGCATCAGTCTGAAACCACTGGCAAACCTCAATGGCAAAGTCGCGCTGCAGTTAGAGGTGACAGACGGGAAGTCTGTGGCTGTAGCTTTTAACGCAGAGATAGCTTTGGCGGCAGTCAATGATGCGCCGACGCTGACTGTGGCGGCATTACCCACGCTGTTAGACGCGGGCAAGAGTTACGTACTGAGCGTTAATGCTGAAGATGTCGATGGCGATGTGGTGACGGTCAGTAATGCACAGCCTGAGCTTTTCCGTTTGGAGCGCAACCAGACCAATACATCGTTACAGGTGTTAGCCCGTACTGAGGCCGTAGAAACTGAGTTTCTGCTGCAGGCCACAGATCCACAAGGTGCCACAGCGCAATACAAACAAAAAGTCCTGGTGGCTATTCCGAATGGCAATAGCATGGGGCGTACTTTAGTTGGGCCTGTGCAAAGCAACCGGCTTAATCTGGTGATTGTCGGTGATGGTTTTACCGCGACAGAACAGCAGAAACTGCGGGATGCTGCAGTGAAGTTCAGCCAGGTATTTTTCAACAGCAAAGAAATTGGTACCCATCGCGACGGTTGGAGCCTGCATGTGCTGGATGCGGTGTCTGCGCAAAGTGGCGCTGATGACCCGTCGACCAACACGCTGGTGGACACGCTGTTTGACGGTAATTTTGGTTGTGCCGGCGTAGACCGTTTGTACTGTGTCAACAGCAGTAAGGTGTTCAGCTATGTATTCCAGCATTATCCGCAGTTTGATTTTGTGCTGGTCGCAGGTAACAGCACTAAATATGGTGGTGCCGGCGGCTCTATTTCTACGTTTACCTTGCATCCAAGCGCGACTGATGTGGCTATCCATGAACTCGGTCATTCGTTTGCCCGTCTGGCGGACGAATATGTCGATGAAGCGTCAGCACCGATGTACCTGCCGTATTACTGCGAAACCTGTTACGCCAATATTACCCAATTGACCGATTTGACTCAGGTGAAATGGCGGCACTGGTTCAGCGATCCGACCAAAGTGCCGACGCAGCCTGGACAGGCTGGTGTGGGTTTGTTTGAAGGCGGGTATTACCACAGCAAAGGTTTTTACCGGCCGAAGCATAATAGTTTTATGCTTGAATTAGGTCAGCCTATCGGTGAAATCAATGGCGAAGCCTGGGTGAACCAGCTGTATCAGAATATCGGTATGTATCACAGTCAACAGCCGGAGCAATCGCAGGTAGCGCAGCCACGCGGTCAAAGCCAGCAGTATTCTCTGGTGTTGTCGGTTGGCAGTGCGCAGCAAAAAGTGCAATGGTGGCTAAATGGTCAGCTGTTGCCACAGTTTGACGGTAAAACCAGTATCAGCTGCTGTCAGGATCAACAGCAAAATTATCAGCTGAAGGCGGTAGTCACCGATATCAGTGGTTTAATCAAAGCGCCAGCGCTTGTCAGCAAAGAGGTTCAATGGAATGTTCAGATTCAATAAGTTTGTTGGCTTGCTGGCGCTCGCGGCCTGCACAGCCGCACCTGGATTTGCCGCTGAGTTCTGGCTGGTAAAAGTGGCTTTTGACGCCAATGGCAGTGAAATCCAGCAAGTCCGGCGGGTTCAGCTGCCGGATGGGCAGCGCCGGACAACACAACTCACTCATGCCGGCGCTATGACGGTCAGTCTGAGAAATGCTGACGGCGAAGTGCTGCAGCAAATGTCGATCGACGATCCGAGAGTGATCCGGGTGCCGATGTTACCTGGCTCAGCTCAGGGTCACCAGATTGTGGTGCGGGATGAAGGTGATTTTATGCTGGTGTTACCGGCGCAACCTGATGCTGGTCTGTTAGAACTACAGTGGGCTGAAACGCCGGGCCAGCCGGTCCAGCCGGACAGCCCACAGCAACAACTTTCACTGCAGCAATTTGCCACTGAACTGCAGTTAAAATAAGCCGTTAGCAGCTTGCATCGGCAAAACTGCAGAAATGGCCGTGAGTTGTCATATACAAATCCGCTATGATAGGCGCCAGAGTCCCAGACCGGCGCCTGATGCGCCTGATTGATGCGGAGCCTTCGGCATGCGAAGTCCTATCCAGCCGGCCTCATTGCGGCAGTTTATTTTATTAAGCTTTTTTCTGGCACTGATCCCGCTGGCGGTGTTGCTGTGGCAAAGTAACAGCGCGCTGTCTGATGTCAGCCGTTTTGCCGTGGCTGAAGCGGAGTCATCGGTCGACAGCGTAAAACGTGCCGAGAACATGCAAAATCTGGTGATTGATATCGAACGGGCCGTGCGCCAGTTTGGCATTTTGCGCACCGATTCGTTAAGTACACTGGCTACCACGCACTTATTGAATTACCAGCAAATGCTGCAGCAGGTTTGTCTGGATTTAGACGCGCCTTTGCTTTGTCAGGCGCAGGCGACGCAGGTGACCACCTTATTGCAGAATTTCCTGCATGCCAGCAATGAAGAACTTTCCCCCACCTTGCAGACGCTGCGGCAGCAGCAACAGCAGCTGACTGAGCAAATCTGGCAACGGCTGGAACAGCGCTTACAAACGCAGCAGAGTTTTGTTGTCGATGCGCAGAACCAGCTGGCCTGGCAGTCCGTGACCTTAGTCGTGCTGACCTTGTTGTTGGTGCTGTGGGCGCAGGCGCGCATCGCCTCACCAATTAAACAACTGGATACCATGATCCGTTCGATCGGGCAGGCCAGTCATCACTTTCCGCATGAACAAGTAGTAGGGCCGCGTGAACTGACTGAACTTGGCGAACAATTACGCTGGCTGGCGTCGCGGTTACAACAGCTTGAAGCCTTAAGGTTGATTTTATTACGCCATGCCTCGCATGAACTGAAAACGCCGCTATCCAGTATCAAAGAAGGCTGTGCTTTGCTCAGTGAGCAGCTGGTAGGGCCGCTGAATGGCCAGCAAATGGAAGTGGTGACACTGCTGAACGGCAGTGCCGACCGGCTCAGCCAGCTGACTGAACAACTGTTGGACTACAACCGGTTGTTACAACAAGCCAAACCAGAATTTGCCTGGCATGACAGCCAGCAGCTGCTCGACAGTTGTTTTGCCGATCATGCGTTGTCGTTGCAGCAGCGCCGGCAATTCATCCAGCTGGACTGTCAGCTGCCGCGTATCTATACCGATGCCATGTTATTTCGGCGTATTCTGGATAATCTGATCAATAACGCTCAGGCCTATGGTGGCGAGGGCAGCCCGGTGTGGGTGGTATTAAAACCCCATGAGAAATTTATGCTGCTGGATGTGGCGAATAACGGTACGCCGATCCCGGCTGAACTCAGGGCTAAATTATTTGAGCCATTTCAACGCGGCAAAGCGCCACGCTTTGATGCGGTACAGGGCTCAGGCCTTGGCCTGTCGATTGTGTCTGATTGTGCCCGGTTGTTGGGCGGTATGGCCGAGATCATTGATGTGAATTATGCCGACGTGTGTATCCGCGTGCGTTTGCCTATGGTAGAGGAATAAGTATGAACAAGTGGGCCCTGCTTGGGGTAACGCTGCTGGTAGCCGGTTGTCAGGGCGTACCTGCGCCATTGCCGGTGATTTTGAAGCCAAAACCGGCGCCGGAAAAAGTGGTCGAGCTGCCGAAAGAGCAACCCGCTCCGGTGAAGCCGCAGCTGGCATTACAGGATGATGCGGCGACATTGAGCGCCTGGCAGACCTTTCGCGGCGAAGTGCTGCAAATGACGACCGCACAGCGCGACGCTGTCAGCAAAACTCTGGATAAAACGCCGGTTGGTGAATTGCAGGGCTTGTTGCTGCGTTTGCATCCGGACACACCTTATGCCGTGCGGTTCCGGGCCCAGAACCAACTCAGTGAGCAGTTGAGCCGGTTACCGGCAGGTTTAGCTGCTTTGCTGCGCTGGGATTACGCCTATAACCAGAAATTGCTGGAGTCTGAATCTGCGGTCAAGGCGCTTGGCCGGCTCAATGGTCAGCAGCAGGACAACCTGGAAAAGTTACAAAAGCAAAACGCCGACCTGCAAAAGAAAATTGAAGCGCTGACCCAAATCGAAGCCAAGTTAAACCAATCTGGCGGAGGTTGAGATGCCTACAACTCCGACCGGCAATAATGCCCGTTTATTACTGGTGGACGACGACCCCAGCTTATTGCGGCTGATGACGTTGCGCCTCGAAGGTGAAGGTTATCAGGTGATCTCGGCCGATTGTGCCGAAACTGCACTGACGCTGCTGGCAAAGCAGCCGGTGGATGTGGTACTCAGCGACTTACGGATGCCGGGCCTGGATGGTATGGCGCTGTTTGATGAAATCGCCAAACGCAGTCCGGGTTTACCGGTGGTGCTGATGACTGCGCACGGTTCTATTCCTGAAGCGGTTGCCGCGACACAGCGCGGTGTATTTGGCTTTCTGACCAAACCG
>CBFGPY010000268.1:0-4863 GCA_965650755.1 uncultured Chromatiaceae bacterium
TTTTGGCGCGGGTTGGTTCCAGGTATGGGTTACCACCGGCGACAGAACGCGCACTGCCCGACACTGACACCGACACGTTCGGCCGGATAGCACCGAGACCTGCGCGTGCCATCACTTCGGCATAGCCAAAGCGGATAATCACGTCTTCCCACGGCTCGTAGTTCAGGTTGAGCGACGGCAGCAGTTCGTCATATTTATGCTCGACCGTGACCTGGGTTGGCGTCACACCGACAGTCGCCCAGGCCGTTGAGCTTTGTTCGGTCTCGACCCGGCGCACACCGGCGTTACCCCAGAACGGTGCGTCGTTCAGGTAGGTATTAAAGGTCGACATCAACCAGATCCCTGTGGTGTTTTCTTCGGCCGAGTAGTTGTCGTCACGACGGAAATCTTTGCTGACGGTGAACACACCAGTGTTGCTGTACAGGCCATATTTGGCGTCGATAGCCGCAAAATCCGGCACCAGCCAGTTTGGATTTGGGCCTAAACCAGAGTTATAGGTTTTGATTAAATCCGGTGTATAGACGATGCCGGCACCGTTTTCAGTCTGACGACGCGCTTCATAACTTTCGAAGCTGAAGTCTTTCTGGTGCACACCACCTTTGATCACCCAAACGTCATTGACGGTCCAGGTCAGGTTAATTTCGGCGCTGTCGAACTGGTTTTCCGCGCCAAGTGGACGCAGCCGCACAGAGTTCGACGTCCAGCCGGTTGGTTGGAAAATACTGTCGCCAAAGCTCAAAATCGGGCTTTGACGGGCGCCGTCGCGGTAGTCGTAGCTAAAAGCGGCGCCGGTTTTTTCCATCACCAGCGTAGTTTGCACCGGGTTGTCGAATTTCGACACCGCGGTGCCGACCATCGCATCAACTTTTAA
Source organism: uncultured Chromatiaceae bacterium (assembly GCA_965650755.1). Lineage (GTDB taxonomy): Bacteria > Pseudomonadota > Gammaproteobacteria > Enterobacterales > Alteromonadaceae > Pararheinheimera. The sequence goes on from CBFGPY010000268.1 coordinate 872, forward strand.
GCTGTCATTGATGTGATGGGCGAAGTTCAGGTTGATTTGGTGGAAGTCGGTACCCAGTTCGTCAAAACGGTTTTCTGCCCGCACTGTGGCGTTTTCGAATTTACCGTAAGTCATGGTGTTGGTGTCGTCGATGAAATACTCCAGCACGTTCATGTTGCCGGTATTGCCGCTGGCTGCTGTGGCCGTGGTCGGGCGGTTGGCGCCGGCGTTTAAGATGCCCTGCAGGAAAATTTCGTTACGGGTGGCATCAGTGCTGGCGTACAACATATCCAAATCGACTTTGGTGTCGTCGTTGGGCCGATACTGGAAGGCTGCGCTGGCGCCAACTCTTTCCATTTCATGGGTGTAAGAATCGTAACGTGGTAAACGTGGCCGGAAGGCGTTGTTGATAGTGTTCAGTTCAGGCGCAGTTTTTGAGCCTTTGTAACTGCCGAAATCGTTGACGTTGGCCCAGCGCACCGTACTGGCGCCCTGATCTTTTAAGCTGCGCTCAGAAAAGGATGCGGAGAACAGCGCACCGAATTTGCCGTCAGCGAAGTGATCGCTAATCAGAAAGGACGCTTTCGGGTCATTTTTTTCTGATAAATCGTTGTATCCGAGCTGGCCGGACGCCGAGAAGGTGAAACCGTCATAGTCAAAAGGCCGGGCGGCGCGCAGGTCTACAGTGGCGCCGAGCGAGCCTTCTTCCACATCGGCGCTGGCAGTTTTACGCACGGTCAGCGACCGCGGTTGGCACCGCCTATTTGGTCAGTACCGCCTGAGGTCGAAATGGCTTCCATGCCGTTAATACGGACACGGGTAAAATCAGGGCCTAAACCCCGTACAGTAATTTGGCGGCCTTCACCGGCGGCGCGGCTGATGGCCACACCCGGAATACGCTGCAGCGATTCGGCCAGGTTTAAATCCGGGAAATCGGCGATGTCTTCCGCCATGATGGCGTCGATGGCGCTGTCAGACTGACGTTTGACGTTCAGTGCATTAGACAGACTGTCGCGGAAGCTGCCGGTGACTTCAATGACTTCGATATCTTCATCCGCTTTGGCTTTTTCTGCGGCGGTTTGCGGCTTGGCTTGCTGCGCTGCGTCTTGTGCGGCCAGTGCTGAAGCACTGAAGCTGCCGGTGAGAGCAATGGCCATTGCCAGAGTCAGCGGTTGCAGGCGCCAGGCCTGTTTGTGAGCTGCCATGATGTCTTCCTCGTCGGGTTTGTTCTTATGGTGCCATACGACCTGAGCCGTTGACGCTTTTTTATCTGGCCCGTCTTAAAGACAAGCCCTGTTGATTCGTTTTTTGTTTTTGTCTATCGGTGGCAAAATTCGCTTGCGTTTTTTTGCCACCGATGGCAAAAAGCTAACACCAAGCCATAATCACTGTCAAACCCAGTACAAAAAAACTGCAAAAAAAATGTGGGTTTTACTGGTGGACGGGGTAAAAACAGCGGTACATATCCATAAATATTGTTTATTTTCATGTGGATATAAAAATGTAACTTGTCGTGACAACAGTACGGCTGCCATGACAACAATCAGGCCAACCACAGTGCGGGCCACAGGAGAGACGGATGCAACTGCAACAATTATTTGGCCTGACCGGCAAAAAAGCCTTAGTGACAGGGGCCAGTCGCGGTTTGGGTCAGGCGATCGCGCTGGCGCTGGCCGATGCCGGTGCTGAAGTTCTGTGCGCCAGTTCCGGCAGCGGCGGCAGTGACGCCACTGTTGCGGCCATTCGGCAGCAGGGCGGCTTGGCCCAGGCGTTTTCTGCCGATTTGGCTGACAGCAATGCCGTGGTGCAACTGGCAGAAAAAGCGCTGGATTACGGCGGTCAGATAGACATTCTGGTCAACTGCGGTGGCACTATCAGCCGCACGCCGGCGGTCGATTTTGCTTTTAGTGACTGGCAACAGAACTTGGCAGTGAACCTCGACGCCACTTTCCTGCTCAGTCAGCGTTTAGGCGCGGCGATGATTGAACGCAGAAGCGGCAAAATTATTAATATCGCCTCGATGTTGTCTTACAGCGGTGGCATTACAGTGCCGGCATACACCGCCAGTAAACATGCGGTAGTGGGCCTGACGCGGGCGCTTGCCAACGAATGGGCCGGCTTTGGCGTCAACGTCAATGCGATTGCGCCGGGGTATTTTAAAACCGACAACACGGCGGCGCTGCAGGCCAACGCTGACCGTAATCAACAAATTTTAAGCCGTCTGCCGGCCGGCCGTTGGGGGGAACCGGCGGATTTAGCCGGTGCGGCGATATTCCTCGCCTCCAGCGCCAGTGACTATGTGCATGGCCATGTGCTCGCCGTCGACGGCGGCTGGCTGGCGCGATAGACCGATTTCAGTCGAATTTTTGGAGTTTTTATGAGCATTGTATTTACCAACCGCTACGCCACCCACCCGGATGACGTCAAGCATTACGACACGGACAAACTGCGCCAGCACTTTCTGCTGGATAACCTGATGCAGCCCGACACCCTGGTGCTGAACTACACCCACTATGAACGGCTGATTGTCGGCAGCGCGGTGCCGGTCAAAGGCGCTGTGCTGCTGCAGACCGTTGATGCACTGAAAGCCGAGTATTTCCTCGAGCGCCGTGAACTGGGTGTGATCAATACCGGTGGCGCCGGCGTGGTCGAAGTGGATGGTACGGCTTATCCGCTGAATTTCCGCGAAGCGCTGTATGTCGGCAAAGGCGCGCGCGAGGTGCGGTTTGTCTCCAACGATGCGGCCAATCCTGCCAAGTTTTATCTGAATTCAACGCCGGCACATCATCAATACCCAACCCGGCACATCACCATGGCTGATTGTAATGTGCTGCACATGGGCGCGCTCGAGACCAGCAATAAACGCGACATTTACCAGCTGATGATTAAAGGTGTGGTCGACACTTGCCAGCTGCAAATGGGCCTGACCGTGCTGCATCCGGGCAGCGTCTGGAACACCATGCCGGCGCACCAGCATGACCGCCGGATGGAAGCTTATTTCTATTTTGGTCTCAGTGAAGGCCAGCAGGTTTGCCACTTTATGGGCGAGCCACAACAAACCCGGCATATTTTCACCGGCAACGATCAGGCCGTGGTGTCGCCGCCCTGGTCCATCCACAGCGGTTGTGGCACCGGCAGTTACACCTTTATCTGGGGTATGGCCGGCGAAAACCACGACTACAACGATATGGATAAATTCCCGGCCAGCGCTTTGCGTTAGTTGCTGATTTAGCTCTATAAACCGGCGCCGGCACTATAAAAAATTACAGCCTGCGCTTTTTCTCGACAGGGGAGACAACATGACAAGCTTGTTGCGCCGCAGCGGCGTGCTGGCGCTGAGTTTATTACTCAGTGTTTTGCTCAGCAGCTGCAGCAAACCGGAAGAACAAGTGCTGACTTTGCGCATGGCCCATACGCTGGACCAGGAGCATGTGGTGCACAAAGCCATGGTGAAACTGGCCGAACGGCTGGAGCATTATTCGCATGGTTCGATGAAAATCCGTATTTACAGCGGTGGTCAGCTCGGCTCTGAGCGCGAATTGATTGAGTTGCTGCAGATTGGTTCGCTGGCGCTGACCAAAGTATCCGCCGCACCGCTGGAAGGTTTTGCACCTAATATGCAGCTGTTCAGCGTGCCTTATGTGTTTCGCGACGAACAGCAGCTGTGGCAGGTGTTGCAGGGCGAGATTGGTCAGCAGTTGCTGGCAGAGCTTTCGCCGGTGCGGTTAAAAGGCCTGGGTTATTACGATGCCGGTAGCCGCAGTTTTTATACCACCAACAAAAAAATCAGCACACCGGCGGATTTAGCCGGACAAAAATTCCGCGTACCGAACAGCCAAACTGCCGTACAAATGGTGCAAACCTTGGGCGGTGCCGCGACACCGGTCGACTGGGGGGAGCTTTACACCGCGCTGCAACAAGGCGTGGTCGATGGTGCGGAAAATAACCCGCCGAGTTTTTACCTGTCGCGGCACTATGAATTATCCAAGTACTACGTGCTGGATGAACACACC